>PWOH01000094.1 GCA_003557505.1 Mollicutes bacterium
TAATGACCCTTGAAAAAAATCATCCGGGAAAAATTGGACTGTCTTTTAAAGACAATCAACTAATCCTTGCTATTTACACAAACAAGAGAACTTTTACACTAAAGTTTATGCAACAAATTGACAAAGCATTTTTAGAAACAATCAAAGAAGACATACATATCATTGAATCATTGGTTCATGCCTTAAAACTTAATGATAATGTGTATGTTTGACAGGAAACATACGCAATCAGATGGTTCATAATAATGGTGGATTAAGAAAGGGTGTACGATATGTCAGAGGAACAATTGATTATGGAATCGCGTAAATCCGCAATGGTTATCGTTGGTGATTTATTGAAATTTCCTTGGTTATTTTTATTGGTTTTGATACTCCTTTTTTGGGTTATTGGTGAAAGTACTGGTAACTATTATGGCTTGCTGACAGTATTTGGGATGTATGCGATTTTGATTCCGATTAAATACTTATTGAATCGGAAAAAATTCTATACATTAACCACACTACGTTCAATTTATAATCCTGGAAACGATAATAAGATTAAAGTGTTATATCATGAACAAATTGATTATGTAAATATTCAATATCCGATTTTCGGTAAAACTTTAGGATATGGACATATCATTATTACCTATAACCACAATAAGAAAACCGAATATAAAAATGTCAAAGACCCCTTTAACTTCGCTAAAGAATTAACAGAAGCTGTTAGATATGCTAAAGCTCAAGCGCTTAAAGGATAGTTGGTAACATTACAAAGCTAAATAAAACGTCATGCAAATATGACGTTTTTTTTAAAAAAAGTTTAAAAAATTTGAAAATACGACAGATATGCGCTGTTCAAAGTAACAAATCATTCATATACTGTAGATGTAATCCTAGGTCCCCCGCCTGGTGTTACAATACTTTCTTACAGTTTAATGCCCTTGTCTTAGGAGAATGCCCCCTTAACCCCCAAAAGATTCTTCTAAGACACCCATGTAACACTCCACACAGTGTTATTCTCTTCACTAAAGCGGAAAACCTCCCCCGGGTTTTCCGCTTTTATTTTCTACAAATATCAATTATAATGAACTTACCAATAAAACGGAGTTGGAAAAATGAATAAAAAACAGGAAAAAAGATTAGTTTATGTTATTTTGACTGTATCAATTATAGTACTCGCTTCATTATTGATGCCTGTTTTTTTGCGAGGTGACATCAGTTATTCTGGCTATCAGGTAGCTTTAGGTTATGAAATTTCTAATGTTGAAATCTTTAATTTAGGATCAATTATCAATGCCCGATTACCAATAAATATTTTGGCGATTTTTGCTTACGCACTCATCATTAGTGCCACAGCTTTAATACTCTTTAAACGCTCATTACTACTCTGGTCTGCTATTGGGTATATAGCCGCGGGTGTGATATTTTTGATTTTGCCGCATTATTCGCCAATTGAATTTGAAATTGCTGGTAATGTATCGCAGGCTTCAGTCAATTGGTCGTTTGGCTATGGCTTGTTAATTGCGACTATAGGATCCTTTATATCAGGATTTTTAAGTTTGATTATTAGTATTAAATGAATTAGCGCCTAGTAAGGTTATTTTTTATAACAATGGCACAAAACGACACCCACCTAAACTGTCTTCTTTTAAAGTTCCATTTTGATTCGTATAGACTTTTAATTCCTGTGAAAATGATCCGCCGATAGGGATAATGAGACGTCCATTGTTTGAAAGTTGCGCCAATAGTTTTTCGGGTATGCTTTTTGATGCGGCGCTAACAATGATTGCATCAAATGGCGATTCGTTGAGTAATCCATCTTTCCCATCACCTAACTGATAAGTAATGTTTTGATAACCTAGAGATGATAAAGCCTTTTTGGCTTTGTGATGTAATGAATCAATGCGCTCTATCGTATAAACATGTTGAAACAACTCCGCAAGAATCGCAGTTTGATACCCTGAACCAGTCCCTATTTCCAAAACAGTTTTATTTAAAGCTGGTTGTAAAGCTTCGCACATGAGTGCGACGATAAAAGGCTGAGAAATAGTCTGACCTTCATCAATGGGTAAGGGGTGATCATCATAAGCATACGATTTTAAATATTTTGGCACAAAGACTTCTCGGTGAACTTTTCTAAATGCATTTAACACATTTTGGTCTTTGATGCCACGATTTGCTAATTGTTTTTCTACCATGTATAAACGGTTAGTAGTCATTGTTTCACCTTCTTTCTATAAATATATTATACCATTCAATATAACGGATTTTAAGTGATTATATTCTTGATATGTATCCCTTGAATAAGGCGAATAATAGTTTTGCAATTTCATTGACATTGGCCGGATATAAGCTATAATTAAGGTAAATTAAGAACATGTTACATGTGTAATACTTGCAGTGGGTCTCTTAAGAAGGTGGAGGACACAAAGGTGAACGGAAAAACTCTTGCTTGTTTTTCGTTAGTAGGCTTTGTTTACACTGTTGGAAATTTGAATACGTTTCTAAAAAAAACGCGTTTTTTAATGCGTTTTTATTTTTGGTTACAACCACTTGTGGTTATAAATAAATAAGATATAGAAGGAGGGAAATGATGTCAAAATGATTTGACATCAAAAAGCGTATGAGATTATTTAGTAAAGGATTTTTGGTATTTAGTTTTATTGTGTTTATGTTTGTGTTGAGTGCATGTGGGGCTGACAGTGCAGAAATCGAATTTCAAACATCTGATTCTCATCTACAGTGGCGTTATGTCGGTGATGATGAGTGGATTGATTTAATTGAACTCGATGAATTGAAAGGTGCCGACGGCGTTGATGGTGTCGATGGAACTGATGGTGCTGATGGTGCAGATGGTGCACCAGGTGCTGATGGATCTGATGGAGCCGATGGTGCGTCTGGAGCCGATGGAACTGATGGCGTAGATGGAATGAGTGCATTTGAAATTTATTTGCATTATTTCCCTGGCTATGATGGCGATGAAAAAGACTGGATTATTGAAGTATCAAAATGCACATTGCCAATTGTTTTGACAGTAGAATTTTTAGATGGTTATTATGAACAATGGGATTTCATGAAAGGACAATTAATTGGTGAAAACCCCTACGATTATGATTGGTATCTAGAAGATACCTTCGATACAGTTGGTACACCTGATATCGCGTTACTAGAAGATACTACTGTATACATTAATCGTGGTAAATACATTAATGTTGAAGAAGTAAGACTTCAAGATGATGGTTCTGACTTTAACCCTGATACTGGTGCTTATGAACCAGATGAAGATCATCCTTTATATGGATATTTACAATTCGCTGCGAACTTAACAAGTGAAGTCACTGGTGACTTTGTATTGAAGTTTGAAGACATTACAGCTGATGAAGTATTATTCCATTTTGAAGAGAATGATTTTGACGAATTCGACAGATGGCTTCAAGTGAAGTATGTTTACCTTGATGAAGGGGCTCATACTGAAGACGTTGTTCCAGTTGGAAATATTTTACGCTTAACCATGGAACTTGAGTATGAAGGTGTTACATATACAATCATTCATGAATGGGAAATGAGCGAGGCAATGTATCAAAATGCGCTTAGCACCATTAGTATTGTGGATGTTGCACTAAGTGATCCTGATTTCTCTGTTTTAGTAGAACTTTTAGTCGCTGCTGATTTAGTTGACGTGCTTGCAGGTTATGGAACATTCACTGTGTTTGCACCGACTAATGATGCCTTTGATGCTTTATTGATTGCTTTAGATATTGACATAGATGATCTTAAAGATAATATGTATCTAACTGATATTTTACTTTACCATGTCTTACCAGATATTTATATGGCTGCTGATGTAGTTGCAGCTGCTCCAGTCGATGTAACGACTGTTGGTGGCATGGATGTATCAATTACACTTGATAATGGGTCAGTCCTTGTTAACGACTCTGAAGTTATTGCAACAGATATTACTGCAAACAATGGTGTCATCCACGTTATTGATGCTGTATTGGTACCATTCGATCCATTGATGGAATCTGTAGCCTCACTATGGGCTGATATTCCTGCCAATGAAGAAGAAGTTACCATTTTAGCAACTGTTGTAGCAAAAACTGATCGTGGATATATCCTTCAAGATCATAGTGAAACTGATCTTGTGTCGTTTTGGCATACTGCAGGCGTTTTAGATGTAGGTGACAGAATTAGAGTGACTGCTGAGTGGCGTATTGCTTTCAGGCAAAATTCACTTAGAGCAGCTAGTGATATTCTTGTTATATCCAAAGATAACCCAATCAATGCTGACACATCAAATGCCTCTACCATTAACTGGACCGATTATGATGGTAGAACCGATTATGAAAATGGACAACTTGTTATGTTTGATGGATTCTGGGCACGCTTTGCAGGTACTGGAAACACTTCATACCTAAGACTTGGACATACTGAGGCTGATGTAGATGATCAATCATATGGTGGCAATTATATTGGTTTTCAAAATGGTGCTAACAATATGAACCTTTCCCAAACTTTAGCTGACTTGTTCCCTGAAGCTATCGGTGTCGATGCGCATACCCACTATGAAGACGTTGTAATCTATGCTTTCTTATATGATGGTTCAGCTTCTTATGATAAATTTGTTATCTTAGCAGATGCTCATATTCATATTCCACTTGATAATATTCCAACCACAGCAATTAAAGCTGATGATTTCGATGTTTTAGTTGAAGCTTTGGTTGAAGCTGACTTAGTTGGAGCCTTGGAGGCAGAAGGTCCATTTACAGTATTTGCACCAACTGACGACGCTTTTGGTGATTTGTTAACTGAATTAGATATTACTAAAGAACAACTTTTAGAACTAGACACTTTAAGTGATATATTACTTTACCATGTTGTGGCTGGTGCTTACACTGCAGAAGATGTTATTGCGCTTACTGCTGATGGTCCAGTTGAAGTTGAGACATTAAATGGTCAATATATTACACTTAGTGTGGTTGAAGGTTCTGTTTATGTCAATGACAGTAAGGTTATTTTAGCAGATGTTGAAGCTTCAAATGGTTGGATTCATGTAATTGATGCAGTGCTCCTTCCAGAAGCTGAATAGTTAACGATTATTAAATCCTTCGCGATGTTAATCATTGCGGAGGATTTTTTGTTTTAAAATATTGTATAGAATCACATCTATACTTGGAAAGTATCACAGAATCTACTATAATATAGACAAACTAACAACTTGAAAGGGGAGCAAGCATGAAAGTAAGAAAAGCAGTAATTCCAGCGGCGGGGTTAGGAACAAGGTTTCTACCAGCAACGAAAGCCATGCCAAAAGAGATGTTGCCAATTGTTGACAAACCAACGTTACAATACATTGTCGAAGAGGCAATTGAAAGTGGCATTGAAGATATTTTGATTGTTACAGGTCGTAATAAATCTGCAATTGAAGATCACTTTGACAAATCGTATGAACTTGAAAGTGAATTAGAGAAAAAAGGTAATGAGGCACTCTTAAAAGAAGTTCAATCGATTTGGAAAAATGTTAATATACATTCGGTGCGACAAAAGGAACCTAAAGGATTAGGGCATGCGATTGGGTGTGCTGAGAAGTTTGTGGGGGATGAACCGTTTGCCGTGTTACTGGGTGATGATGTTGTCTATAACCCACAAAAGCCTGCATTGCGTCAAATGATGGAGGTTTATGAAAAACGTAGTGTCTCAGTACTCGGTGTAAAGACAGTTGCCAAAGACCAGGTGGATA
>PWOH01000018.1 GCA_003557505.1 Mollicutes bacterium
AGGATACACCATTTTTTTCTTGTGACGGTTTTACTCATTGCGATCGAGCACTTTAAAGCTAAAATCGTGAGCGACTTTGATATCTAAATCATAATCGATATATTTAATTGCTTCATCATCAATGACATATGGAGAAGCAATATTACAATAATAATGAATGCCTTCTTTGCGCATGATGCCGATACAGTTAAACCAGTGCTTTTTGTAGAAAAACGTTACCGAAGGCTCTTTGGTAAACCAAAAACGCCCGTTATTTTCAATCACCTTGGTGCGTTTATTGGCAATGACAATATAATCCTTAGTGTTTTCTACAACTTTGGCATTAGTCCATATACGATGTAATGATTCATCATGTTTATAACTTTGTACAACGATTGAATCGCCGATTTGATACATAAAATCACGTCCGTTTTATTGATCTAGATAATCTTTGCCTTTGAGTGATTCAGGTTCGTGGGTAAAAAGATCATTGTAGTTTTGTTGGCGCAGCACTTCATAGGATAATATCGCTACGGTATTGGAAAGATTAAGACTGCGTACTTTATCTGTCATAGGAATACGCATTAATGTTTCTTTATGGTTTTTTAAAATGGTTTTAGGAATGCCACTTGATTCAGAACCAAATATGAGATAAATATCGTTTTTGTTATGGGAAAAATCCATTTGTGAGGGTGCTTTTTGACCATAACGACTTAAAAAGTAATAAGTTCCTTTATTCTTGGATTGAAAGGTCTCAAAATCAGGATAAACTTCGTAATCAAGGTGCTCATAATAATTAGCGGCACTGCGTTTAACATGTTTTTCTGACAATGAAAAGCCTAGTGGTTCAATTAAATGCAGTTTCATATTACTCGCCACACACGTACGCATAATATTGCCAGTGTTTTGCGGAATTTCAGGTTGATATAAAACAATATGATTCATCTATTTCACTTCTTTCATAATCGTGTTTATGGTAGTTTGAAGCCATGGCGTATTAGGGAGTGATTCACTTAATTTAAGGGCATAATATTCAAGCGAATCATCTTTTTGATTAAGCATAAGCGCCAAGGCATTTCGTTTAAGAACGCTCATACCACGCCAGGCAAACGCATAGTTTTCATAGCGTTTCATCAATTCTTTATTCGAACTCTCAAGTAATGTGCGCAAGTGTATTTGGGCGTTTTCATCACTTTCAAAAACACTGCGTTTAATGGGGGTGATGCCTTTGTTTTTCGGACAAACATTTTGACAAATGTCACAGCCAAATATATTGGATTTAAATTTTTTGATTTCTGCAGTACTTAATGGCTTTTTCTCTTGGGTAATATGCGATAAACATTTTTCAATATCAAAGGAGTGCGGCGCTAAAGCGTTGCCAGGACACGCATCAATGCAGCGTGTGCACTCTCCGCAATCATCCAGCAAATAATCAGTAGTTGTAACTGTTTTATCCACTAATAACGTTGCTAAATATAAATGCGTTCCATAAGTCGGATGAATTAAAAACTGATTATGGCCGATAAAGCCCATACCAGCTAAAAAGGCCGCAAATCTTTCATCAATCGAATTAATATCAACATTGCCCTTTGCTTGAATATTCTCTTTAGCAAGCGCTTCTTCAATATTACGCAGTTTTTCTCTAAAGACTAAGTGATAATCCATCCCATGGGCATAACGAGAAATATAGCCATAGCCTTTGCCTTTATACTTTGCTTGTTCAAGTGGGAAGGATAAGGCGAGTACTACAATTGATTGATAGGGTTTTAAGGCAGTAAAATCTTCTTTTTTATGCGCAAAGTGTTTTTTTCTCATGGCAATATAATCTTCAACTGAAACACTTTTATAATCATCGACATGATTGTTTAGTACCGATTCTATCATATTACCAGTCCTCATAAAAATTGGTGGATGCGTGAAGCATCTCACCAATTTTATCGTTACGACCCATTGGCCGTTAGACGCAAGTCAAGAGTATGCTTGAACGTCTTCTACACCTATATTATAAAACTTTTTATGGATTTTAGCAAAGGGTAGAAAAAAACTTTATAAAAGATGGCTACTGTTGGTGTTTGTTGCGGATATTTTCTTTTAAGTTTGGATCAAATTTTTGAGCGCGAATCATCGCAATTTCTTCTTTATACGGTGCATAGATACGTTTTTTGTCTTCATCGGTTTTAGGTAAGTAAGGTGTTTCTAAAATTTTAGGGATATGAGTAAATTTTTCATGATGGATAATGGTATTTAATGTCTCAAAGCCAATATAACCAAAGCCTAAGTTTTCATGACGGTCTTTAGAGGCACCTAGTGGATTTTTTGAATCGTTAATATGAAGGACACTAATACGGTCTAAACCGACAATACGGTCAAACTCATTAATCACGCCTTCAAAGTCATTGACAATATCATAACCAGCATCATGCACGTGGCAAGTATCAAAACAGACACTAAGCCTTTCGTCATGTTCAACGCCATCAATAATGGCTTTAATTTCTTCAAAACTACGTCCGACTTCTGTCCCTTTTCCGCTCATTGTTTCAAGGGCGATTAGAGTATTGAGGTTTTTGGTGTTGTCAAAGACTTTATCAAGCCCTTCAACAATACGCTTGATGGCCGCTTCACTGCCTTGTTTGACGTGTGCCCCTGGGTGAAGGACAATCTGGCTTACGCCCATTGCGGCACTGCGCTTAACTTCTTCAGTTAAAAATTCTACGGCGAATTTTTGTTTTTCAGGGTCAGGGTTCGCAAGATTCATGATATAGGGCGCATGCACGACGACGTCTTGAGGATCAATACCTTTTTCTTTCATTAAGGCTTTGCCTTCTTCGATGCGCATTTTATCAATCGCTTTGCGGCGTGTGTTTTGCGGGGCTCCTGTATAGATCATAAAAGCGGTTGCTTCGTAACTTAGTGCTTCCTCAACACTGCCTTCAAACATTTTATCGCCATTCATGGAGACGTGTGAACCTATTTTTAACATTTATTTCACTCGCTTTCTTGAAGATTGATTGGTTTTTTGACGGGTGGTTTGTTGTTTTTTGTGTAGATGTTTTTGATGGGCTCTTCGCAAGATTTTCTCGTCACTTTCTTTAATAACGATTTCTTTATTTTTAACAGTAATGAACTGAAAACTAACTTCTTCTTTCATGAGAAAGTCAAAGGCTTCTTTATTTTTATCAGTATATAGTGTATACACATCACCACTCATGCCCATGCGACCAGTGCGACCGCTGCGATGAATATAAAATGTCATATCTCTTGGGAAATCAAAATTGATTATATGAGAGACACCTTTAATGTCAATACCGCGTGAGGCCATATCAGAGGCAACAATGTATTGGACATTGAGTTTTTCTATATCACGCAGGACTTGTTTACGGTGACGTGGTGATAGATCACCATGCAAGGCCGTCACTTTAAAGTTTTTACTATGCAAGTGACTACTAAGCATTTCCGCATCTTCTTTGGTGTTGGTGAAAATCATTGCGAGATAAGGATTAAATGTTTCCAGTAATTTCTCTAAGGTATTGATACGGTCTTCAGGTGTCGTTCTTAAGAAATGATGATTAATATCAAGGTTCTTAAGTCGTTTTTGATCAAGGATAACCTTGTGGGGGTTGTTCATGCTTTTTTGAATGAAGTGTTGAAGGTGTTTAGGAATCGTTGCTGAAAAGACCATGAGTTGGGTATCTTTTCTAACCGTTGAAACAATCGCTTCTAATTCATTCATAAAGCCTTCATCCATTGCCATATCAGTCTCATCAATAACCAGTGTATTGACTTTATGGATTTTAAGCGCGTTTTCTTTCAATACTAAATCATATATTTTACCAGGGGTTCCGATAACGATTTGGGGTTGACTTTTTTTCAGACGCTGCAGTTCACGGTCGCGGTCTGTACCACCTTTATAGGTACGAATATCAATCGTTTTTTCACTGTGCGTTGCAATGGCTTTAGCCATCTTTTCCAATTGTGTTGCAAGTTCTCGTGTCGGGGTAATGATTAAGGCTTGTGGGTAAGCAATATCTTCTTCAAGCATTTCAAAAATCGGCAGTAAAAAAGCATGTGATTTACCACTTCCGGTTTCGGATGCGCCAATCACATCACGACCTTTAACCGCATAAGGAATGATTTTTTCCTGGATTTCACTAAACGTTTGAAATTTGAGGGTTTTTAAGGCATTATTAATATAGGACTTACGGAATGTATACATCTTGATCCCTTCTTTCTATCACTTTAAATTATAACGTATTACGCTAACCTTTTCTACTATAACACAACATAGGGAATGATTACATGGAAGTTGTAAAAATCGCACCCAGAGGGTATTGTCATGGAGTTGTCAGCGCATTGAAACAAATGCGAGATATTGCGAAAGATAAAAGTATTTCCAGACCGATTCATGTCCTTGGCATGGTCGTCCATAATCAAAAGATTGTTGAGGATTTTAATGCTCTTGGTCTAAAAACTCTTTCTGCGCCTAATAAAAGCCGTTTGGAACTCTTAGATGAAGTCGATGAAGGCACAATTGTAATCACAGCACATGGTGTCAGCGATGCTGTGTATAAAAAAGCACAGGATAAAGGATTAAATATTATCGATACGACGTGTCGTGATGTAAAAACATCACAAGAGACCATTAAAACCTATCTTCACGATAATTACCAGGTTTTATTTATCGGAAAGAAAAACCATCCTGAGAGTGAAACCGCTCTTTCTTATGATGGCGTGCATCTTATTACTAAAGAACATGATATCAATTCCCTTAAAGGATTAAAAGGCAAGATAGCCATCACCAATCAAACCACGATGTCACTCTTTGATATTTATCACCTCACAGAAACGATTAAAAAAGTATTTCCTGAGGCAGTATTCATTGATGAAGTGTGTGATGCAACGCGCCTAAGACAGCTCGCAGTCTCACATCAACCCAAAGACATTGACCATTGTTTTGTTGTGGGTGATCCTAAATCCAATAACTCAAATAAACTTGTGGAGATCTCTGCTCAAACAGGAATCCCTGCCTCATTAATAGAATCTGTTGAAGATATTAAGAGCGAAGATTTAAAACAATTTAAAAAAGTCAGTGTAACCAGTGGGGCCTCTACCCCTACTCAAATCACCAAAGAAGTGATTCAATATTTACAAAGCTTTAACACTGTTGATAGGACCACCCATAAGCCACTATCTATATATAAACGTAAAAACATTTTTAAGTAAAGCGTCCATTGTGGCGTTTTTTCTTTATATTAAAAAGTGATACTTTGTCACAATTTAAAAATTATATGTTACTATAATAACGAGGAGTGTGATTTAATGAGATTTGAAGATTTTAAATATGAACGTCCAAATATGGAGACGTTCAAATCAGATTTTACCAAAGCACTAGAAACATTCACCAATGCAGAAGCTGCGGATAAACAGGAAAAAGCCATGGATGAAATCAATCGCCTGCGTTTTGATTTCAACACAATGAGCACCTTGGCGAGCATCAGAAACTCTATTGATACAAGAGATGAGTTCTATGATGCTGAAAAGCAATTCTTTAACAAGAATTCTCCTATTTTTTCCCAATTAAACAATCAGTTTTATAAAGCGTTAAGTGAAGCCAAGTTTAAAACTGAATTAATGGAACGCAAAGGAAAACTATTGTTTGAGCAAGCGGAACAATCCTTGCGGACATTTGCGGATTCTATCATGGACGATTTAGGGGAAGAAAACCGTTTGTCCAATGAACACCAGAAACTGTTGGCTTCTGCGGAAATCGAATTCGAAGGAGAAACACGCAACCTTTCACAAATGGCCCCATTTGCGCAAAGCGCTGAGCGTTCAATGCGAAAACGTGCTTCTAAAGCCGCTTCTAATTTCTTCAAAGAACACGAAGAGACACTTGATAAGTTATATGATGACTTAGTAAAGGTAAGAACAACCATTGCGAACAAAATCGGTTATGAGACATTCACTGAACTTGCTTATGAGCGTCTTGGTCGTCTTGATTATGGACCCAAAGAGGTTGCGAATTACCGCAAACAAGTTGAAGAGATTATCGTACCAATCAATACTGAGTTATCCAAGCGTAAACAAGCCCGTTTAGAACTTGATGAGCTTTGGCATTATGACTTGCCCTTAGATTATAAGAGTGGGAACGCAACCCCTAAAGGTGATAAGGATACCCTCATTAAAGCTGCAAAAGTCATGTATGATGAGATGAGTAAGGAAACCTCCGAATTCTTCAATGTGATGTTAGACCGGAACCTTATGGATCTTGAGAGCAAAAAAGGCAAAGCTGGGGGTGGATATTGTACCTTTATCCCCAACTATGATTCACCATTTATTTTCGCTAACTTCAATGGCACAAAACATGATGTCGATGTCTTAACCCATGAAGCTGGACATGCTTTTCAGATGTATTCATCACGCCACCACGAAGTCCCTGAATATCTCATGGCGACCATGGAAGCCTCTGAAATTCATTCCATGAGTATGGAGTTCTTCGCTTGGCCATGGATTGATAAATTCTTTAAAGAAGATACGGATAAATATAAGTTTTCTCATCTTTCACAGGCATTAATGTTAATTACCTATGGAGTGAGTATTGATGAGTTTCAGCATGAAGTCTATGCTAAACCTTCTATGACGCCTAAAGAGCGACGTGAGCTATGGCGAAGTATTGAAAAGAAATATTTCCCATATCGTAAATATGATGATGATCAATACCTTGAAAGTGGTGGCGGATGGCATCGCATTATGCATATCTTTGCGGTTCCGTTTTATATGATTGATTACACCTTAGCACAAGTGTGTGCTTTCCAGTTCTGGGTAAAAAGTCAAAAAGACTATGATAAGGCATGGGAAGATTATCTCAGATTGTGTAAAACCGGTGGGTCTAAGACCTTCCTTAACTTACTGGATGTGGCGAATTTAGAAAATCCTTTCGCCGATGGCACCTTGGAAAAAACCGTTCCTCACATAAAAGCCTATCTTGATAAAGTGGATGATTCATCCTTCTAATAAACAAGAAAACCTCTGAGTTAATTTCAACTCAGAGGTTCTTTTTGTTAGGATTGATAGATTAAGTTGCGCCCATACCACCATCAATACGGTATTGCGCTCCAGCGATATAAGAGGCTTGATCACTTGCAAGGAACAAGACCAAATCAGCGATCTCTTCACTTTCACCATAACGGCCAATTGGTAAGAGTTGTTCGAAGCCTTTTTTAGCCCCTTCTGAATCATCTGGGCTAATTTGACCTTCGATTGAACGCATCATACGAGTGTTAACTGGGGCAGGGTGAATCGAGTTAATACGGATCCCCTTGCCGGTAAATTCCGCTGCGGCAGACTTGGTTAATCCAATGACAGCGTGTTTAGATGCTGTGTAAGGCGATAACCCAGGGAAGCCTTGTAGACCTGCGACACTTGAGGTGTTAATGATGGCACCTTTTTTCTGTTTTTCCATAACGGGGATTACATGTTTCATGCCAAGGTAAACGCCGCGGACATTGATACCAATTAATTTGTCAAAGTCTTCAACTTTTACATCGGTAAGCATAGCGTGCTTCCCTTCAATACCTGCGTTGTTAAAGAATACATCAATGGTTCCAAACTTGTCGATAGTCTCTTTGACATAACGTTTGACGTCTTCTTCTTTGGAGACATCCGCATGAATCGCAATAATCTCTCCGAGCGCTTTTAATTCTTTAACTGTTTCATCGAGCCCTTCTTTTGAAATGTCGACAACGGCAACTTTAGCGCCCTCTTCTAAAAACTGTTTGGCGGTGACTTTACCAATTCCGGCACCACCACCGGTGATGAGTGCAACTTTTCCTTTGAATCTCACATGAATCACTCTCCTATTTATAATTTTTTTATTGAAAGCGAGCCCATGGAGTAATGCACATCAAGTGTAAGGAAACCCTTACATTTGTATTATACCAAATATAAGTAAATTAATTAAGCCTTAACGCTTATATATAATATTATGATTAAATTTTCTATACAAACTATTATTGTTTGAAGCCTATGCATACTTTTCTTTAGTGAATTTAAATACCAAAAAATAGACGGTTTTTAAACCGTCTATTAATCGTATGCGTTTGTATCTTAATTATTCTTCAGTGTTGTCATCGTTGTCGTTGTCATCGTTGTCATCTTCATCGCCATTAAAACGATCAGGGTGACGTTGTCTCATTTGTTCGCGCATGGTGTCTCTAATTTCTTCCATCATTTCGCGACGTTCATTACGGAAAGCTTCGATTCTTTCTTGGTGATTGGCGCGAAGAATACTCATAATTTCACTATGTTCTAATTCTAAAGCTTCTTCGAATGTCAATTCTTCATCTAGTTCAACAGCACGTTGAATCATGAAGAGACGTCCAATACCAATGTCATAGTCTTCTGCAAGTTCTAGAAGTTCTTCATCAAGGGTTCCATGTTGTACAACAACACCAATTCCTTTATTTTCTAGATGTCCTTTTGCACGTTCACTAAGTCTTTCACGTAGATTAGGTTGTCCATTGTCGGCATCTTCGTCTTCTTCCTCATCGTTAGTAGTAATTGTGATGTTGTTTTCTTCATCAACATCTAGATAACCTAGTTCTATCGCTTCATCTAAGAATAATTCTAAAGCATCTTCAACTGGTATTCCTACTAGTTCTAATTCTGCAGCAACAATTTCTGCATCTTCATTCAATAGATCATAAGATGATACGAGTCCGTCCTCATCAACAATAAAGTCGATTTTAGGATTGACTTCCACTCTTGCGTAACCGTATTGATCAGTTACATCCTCTTGTTCTGTAGCATTGGTACATGCGCCTAGCGCGAACACACCAGTAAGTAGTATAAACATTCCTAATAATTTTTTCATAATTTTTGCCTCCTTGTTTTTTCTTTCACTTACTAAACCATTCACAATGTAATTTTATTGGTAAAATTGAAAAAAGTTTTTTTTACCATGAAAACAAGGCTAAAAGTCTGTGTTATAATGGGGTCGACTGAATTAGATAGGAGTGATTTGATGGCTGATTTTAAAATGCTAAACCGCTTCAACACGTCCTCTGCCAAATGGGATGGAATGGCAAACAAAATTGGTAAAGATACATTTTTAGCGTTCACTGTAGCAGATTCTGATTATCCAACTGCAAAGCCTATTACCGATGCTTTGCAAAAACGCTTGGAACATGGGGCATTAGGATACACCATGGTAGATAACGAGTATTTTAATATTATTAAACAGTGGTATAAACGTCGTTATGATGTCACTATTAAAAACCATTGGATTGTGCCTTCGTCTAAAGTGTTAAGTGGATTAAGTTTTTTAATTCAAGTGCTTACAGATGAAAATGATCCTGTCATGTTGCAATCACCGGTTTATAATGTATTTGAGCCTTTAATTAATCTAAATAATCGACCTTTGGTTGATAATGCCCTTGTTTTCAACAATAATACTTACTCAATAGATTTTGAAATGTTAGAAAAACAGTTTAAAAAAGGGATAAAGCTCTTAGTTTTCTGTAATCCTCATAATCCGGTTGGTAGGGTTTGGTCTTATGAAGAGTTATCACGACTTGTTACATTGGCCAAGGCTTATGATGTTTATATTTTAAGCGATGAAATTCATGGTGATCTCATTATGGAAAACCAAACGTTTGTGTCACTGGGTAAATTTTTCGAGGACTACGAGAAAATTGTCGTAATCAGTGCGCCTTCAAAAACGTTTAATCTTGCAGGTCTGCAAGGGTCAAATATGATCATCCCGAATAAAAATATTCGTGAAAAAATGAAAAAAAAACTTAGTAAGAACTTTTTATCAAGTCCGAATATGATGGCACTCACAGCCATAAAAACAGCTTACAGTGTTTGTGATGATTGGTTGGAGGCACAAAACGACCATATATATAATAACTACCTGAAAGTTAAAGAATGTTTAGCGACATACAACATTTCTCTAGCACCACTAGAAGGCACTTATTTACTATGGATTGATTTCCGACCACTTAAACAAACAAGTGATGCCTTGTTCAATCATTTCCTTAAATATGATATTGCACTTGCTAAAGGTACCGCATACAGTAAGGCTTATGATGGATTTATGCGGATGAATGTCGCGGTATCGAAAGAGCAATTAGACGAAGGCTTAAGCCGTCTTAAAAAAGCACTTGATGCTTTATAACATTAAAAATGTGATTCCTTGGGGAATCACATTTTTAATGACTAATCGTTTCATAGGGCCAATCCTGAATACCACCTAAATCATAAACGTTCTCATAGCCCATGGCTTGCATGATGTCTAATGCATCTGCACTACGGTTCCCACTACGACAATAAATGATAAATGTGGTGTCTAACTCGGGATAACTCGATTTTAACGTTTGTTCTAAGGTGTGCAGTGGAATAAGCACACTGCCCGCTATATGTTCTTCATCGTATTCTTCTTGAGTTCTTACATCAAGTAATACAATCGAGTTGTCAGAAGCGAGCATTGTTTTGGCTTCATCAGGCTCGATAATATTTGAATTTCGTTGACATCCTGTAAGCATCAGTAACCCTAAAAATAATGATATAAGTAAAAACTTCATATTGCCTCCATCATGTTACTTCATATTCTTGGATTATTTATTATACCATATACATTATTAAGTATTGAGAATTAAGTTCTAAGTAACGATGGATCGCTAATATGAAATCCATTAAGCATCAATTTCTTGAATTAAAATAGCAAACCTTTAATCTAATTTTTCGAGTTCACTTTTTTCTCGGAAAACTTTATCGCCTTTTTTATTTTTTAATATATAAAGTTCGTCATTTTTTGTAGAATCAATGATTTCTAATTCATGACCGCTCTTTAGAACGATAACTTTTGTACCTTTTTTAAATGTGTTTGTTTCATCCCCTTGGTTTTGTCTTTGAAATGTTTGGTGATTATTGTAATATTGTCTGTTACTTGGGCTTTTATGTTTTACGGTTGTTGGGGTGAATAATAATAAAATAATCACAATAAAAACAACTATTTCAAACAGCATACTATAGATGTCCTTTCTTATATGAATTTACAAATAATATTTTTAAGTCAAACCTTTTAGTCATATAGAGAGTGTATGAATAATTCATTTAATTTTCCATAATATGAAAAGCCATTATTTTGTTTTGTTTTACTCTTTTAGTATAAAACATCTTTATTCTCAACACAAACTTCGTAAAAATCAGCGGAAATCTTGAAACTCTTAGGTTAATATTGGGTCATACGAATTTAAGAACTACTCAAATCTATCTACACATTGACAAGGATCATCTACATTTAGAATATTTCAGACTCTATAATTAATTTAAAAACATCATTATAAAAACATGGTGACCAACGGTGCTCAGACCAACGGCCTACAGCTATTAAGGTCAAAAAAAAGAACCGCGATCAACGGCTCTGTTAAGGTTATATTGGCGCTCCGGAGGGGATTCGAACCCCTGACCTACGGCGTCGGAGGCCGTTGCTCTGTCCAGCTGAGCTACCGGAACACAAAACATATTTTATCACTGAAAGACGCTTTATTCAAGCGTTATTCTCGGTGGTCATTGTTTTGTATAAGCAGCTTTACGGCTTCTTGCCATAACTTTCTTTCTTCTTCAGTCCAACTTGTGCCTGAATAGCGATAATCATGTTTCATTTTAATGGATTTAAAAATCGTTGATAAGGCATTATATTTTTCTAACGTGATTGTTTTAATGAGATTGCGTTTGTGTTTATCACGCTTTAATTGAGCATTGATAGGATCTAAATGCGCAAAACACAGTAAACCTTCTTCTTTATAACGTGCCACAAAATCTTCTTCATTCATGCCATCGATAAACGCTTTTATCAGATACGCTTCATTGTCTCGTTCTTTTTCACAGAATAAACAATCAGTCTTTTTAATAAGCGGTTTATCTTTTTGATAACTTTTTAGCTTTTCTTCTAACAAGGCATCATAAAGGATGGCATGATTAAGGGGCGCCCCCTCATTCAATACCTTTTTCGCATGAAAGGCGCAAAAGCCTTCGTCCTGTAAGAAGCGCTTGCGCAAAGTGCGGTCATTGACACTTTCATATAACAGTATTCTTATATGATCGTTATTCATTGATTCTAACAGCGTACAAAGCGGGCAATCATAGCCGTGCATAGAATCACTGAGTTTATGAATGGTTCTTTTATCTACCATAAAAATAATCCTTTCTAAAAAACAATTACTCCTATTATAAAGGGTGCCGTCCTCACAGTAAAGTGAGGGGGTTATTTTGTTTGGAATCCTTTGCGTTGTTGTGTGCCCCATTTTCCGCTTTCTCTTAGTGCGCTAAAGGTACTTAAAACACGATGCAAAGACATAATCTGTCGATAACCAAAGTTTTCGATGATGGCATAAGCAATTAATATAAAGGTTTCTTTTTTATTGAGCATTAATGCTTCTCGTTCTGTCATGAGTAAAGAAGAGAGCGAAATCACCATTCCATAAATAACGGAAGCACTAAATATACCAAGGATTAATGCTGGGCTTAAAAGTCCCATAACAAGCGCAATAACCAAGAATAAATAGCCTTGTAGTTCAAAGAAAGGTCCCATGAACTCAAAGGTGAAAAAATAAGGATAACCAATCATGCCGACTTGTTTATATTTGGGGTTAAAAAACAATTGTCTATGATACGATAAAATATCAATCAAGCCCCGTTGCCAACGATTGCGTTGTTTAAATAAGGTCCCATAATCACTAGGGAGTTCTGTATAACAAAATGCATTAAAGACATAAGCGACACGGTAAGGTCGTTTCTCTTTTAATGCTTGATAGGTAAGCCTGACTACAAGTTCCATATCTTCGCCGACTGTATCTTTTTTATGGACGGTGTTGCTGGTTAAATAGCCGCCCGTATCCATTAAGGCCTTGCGTTGAAACAAACCAAAGGCGCCGGATATAATCAACAAACTTCTTAGTTCACTCCATCCAATCCTCCCGCTCGTAAAGGCACGTAAGTATTCAATGGTTTGAAACCTTGTGATGGATTGTTTACCTAGGCCTTTCGTATCAACTTCACCGCGATTGAAAGTAAATCCGTTGGCGGGATAGATATTCCCACCTAAAGCTAAGAAAGGGGTTGTATCATCTAAGGTAATTGAAGCCATTTTTAAAAGGGCATCACTTTCTAAAACACTATCGGCATCGATACCGCAAACATATTCATGTTTAGAGGCGTTTATGCCCATATTAAGCGCATCAGCTTTTCCACCGTTTTGTTTATCAATGACAATAAGATTAGGTATTTTTTTCGTCACATAAACCCCACGCAGTTTTTTAGTGCCCAATGTGTTTTTAAAAAATGGGTGTTTTCTTTCCAGTTTGAAATGATTAATCAAGGTTGATAATGTCTCGTCTTTGGAGCCGTCGTTCACGACAATAACGTCATATTGTGGATATTTTAAATTAAGGAGACTCGTGACACTATCAATAATACTTTTTTCTTCATTGTAAGCCGGAGCGATAATTGAGATACCAGGTAAAAGCGATTTGGTAAATAATAGTGAATATTTTTTAGTTTTTGCCAAGTTGGCTTGTTTTTTGGAAGCACGGAAGGCAAAAATCAATAAAATTGCATATATGGTGTTAATCGCCACAAAATATATGACTAAGTAACGATTAATATCTAGCGTGAAAAGTTCAAAACGTTCGCGGTTAGTCATGGTGAAAAACGTATTATAATGGCGAATGATAAATATAGTTGGCGCAATCATAATATTTAAAAGTAACCATTTGATAATCCAGCGTACTTTGCGTTTTTCCACGGGAGGTTTTTCCCGAATTTCTGGCACTGGGGTGGTTTTGATTAGACCGAGTTTATTGAGTGTGTTTTGATTAAGATACGTTTGAAATTCTTTTAAGACATCATCATCGTTGACAAGATAAGGATTAATCATAGCCACAACTTTGTCTTCGATTGCGGCGTTTTTGTTTTGATTAAGAAAGTCAATGATCGGTTCTAAGTATTTCTCTTCGATCATTAGCGCAAGAATTTCCTTGATTGGTGAGGATTCTTTGGATGTCGTTTTAAGAATAATGTAATCAATACGGTGTGAAAAAACTTTGATCAGTTTTTGTTTGCGATATTGATCGAGCGATTCAAATTTTTCTAATAAGACATCAAGCCATTTGCGATTATCATAAACCATTCTTGATAAGGCATTGATACGATGTGTATCCATTTCACTTTGATCAATTGTATTAATGATATAACGTAAAGATGCGATTTTAGGACTTCTTGACAAAGCATATATTGCATGTCTTTTAATCAGTGAATCTTCATGATTAAGATGCCAAGAGTCCTGGAGAATCTCAGGTGAGTGTTCACTGAGATTAAGCAGGATGGTTTCTTTAAACGTTTGCGTAATTGTTTCATTGAAGGGACTGTTTTTATCTAAACTTTTCATGACTTCGAGCATATAATCATTCAGCGAGGCATCACTGTGAAATGAAGCGATGTGAAGTAAGGCACGTACTATCTCTTCTCGGTAATCCACAAAGTATTCGTTGATGTCCGCTTGGACATTTTGATAGTAGTTTCCTAAAATATTAGCGACTTTCTTTTGATACTGCAGAGATTGGTTTTGTAGTGACTCCATTACTAGATTAAGACGTTTCTTATTTAAGAACCCACGAAATTGAAGCACAATATGATATTTTACGGCTTCATTTTTCTCTTTTTTAAATCGTTTCTCTAATGTATCTATCGCTTCTGTTTTACGAGTTCTACCAAGATAAAAAACGGCGATTTTACGACGGTAGGCAAACATACTATTTAATTGGCGATGTTTTCGTTTTAGAAAACGCTGATTACAAATATCATCGATAATTCGACTTCTGGTATCATCATCGAGTTTAATTTGTTCATCGACATCAATCAAAGCTTCAAAAAAGAATTTAGAGGATATTTTATAGGGTGAAGGCTCATTGTCAATATATTTTTTGAAGAGATGCTTTCTGGCAATGATGATTTTTTGTTCTTTTTTTCGTAGTCTACTTTTTTGTGTCAGGATTAAAAATATTAACACCAAACAAACGAAAACAAGGAATGACATGAAACCGATGACTATATATAAAGGGTTCATCCAATCATCCTTCTTTCCTTAAATCGCTTAACAAAACCAATGATTTCTTCTGGCATAATAGGTTTTTGTAACACTACATCAACGCCTAATATATTACAACGATTAATGACCTCTTTGGTTTTATGGTGAGAAGCGATGATAAAAGGAACCTGTTTTAAGGCTTTCGATTCATTGAGTTTTTGTTTGAATTGGTACCCATCCAGCTTAGAAAGATTAATTTCTGAAATAATCACATCGATTGTTTGCCATTCAAGCATATTCAAGGCTTCATAAATATCTGAAGCGATAACTACATCAAAGTGAATACGGCTAAATATTTTCATCATAAGATTCCGATTGGTTTCATCTTCATCAATCAGCAAGATTTTTCCTTCAATAAAATCTTCCGTATCTGAGGACTGATCAATGATTTGTTCGTGGCCTTTGTTTTTAGCCCGTTCAATACGTAAAGTCCCAAGTTCAAAAATATGATTAATTAACCGCTCTGTTCCAAGTTGTTCATCAATTTGAGCAGTATGTACTAAAGCTATGGATATCGTTGTTTTATCTATGAATACAGTAGAATTTCTCACGGAATTGAGAAGTCTACCCGCAAAATCTCGCATTGAATCCAAGCTAGCCTCAGGGTCATGGATAATGATGCCTGGCCCATTTTGTTTAAAGACCATCATGTTCTCTTCTTTATGCTGATTAATTGTATAAACAAGACTTCTTAAGGTCTCATCTCCAACTTGTTTACCAAAACGTTTATTGATACGATCCAAATCATCGATAATTATGAAGAATATACCATGATTATGTGAGGAATCATCATCAGTTTTCAAAGCATTTATCATGTGTTGTTTCATAAAACGTTCGTTATATAATTCGGTAATTGGACAGCGCAACAGTTGATCTGTTGTTTCATTGATTTTTTTATTTAGGCTTTCCACTTCTGATAAAAGCGAAGTTTTCTCAGCGTCCAAGGTTTGGATTTGTTTTTCCTTGATATATAGTTTTGAAGTATAAATAGCTGGTTGTTTGATTTTATACATTTTATGATATTTCTTCACCATCGGTTCCAAGATACCAAGCCACGTTACCCCTTCTTTTTGATAGAGCATATCGAAAAAGTAATTGTATAGTTTGTAGCCATTTAGATTGGTTTCACTAATTTCTAGTGAAGGCGTCTTTTCCAATGTAATGTGGCTGTTTGTGAATATTCGAGTAATACGATTGCGTTCATAAACGGTTTCAAGTTTCTTTAGCATATGATTACAAATGGCAATGTAGTTAAACACTTTTCGCTTTTCCGTTTTTTTATAAACGACTTGTTGGGTATTATAAAAATCAATACGGCTAATCCAGTCCATTATTTTACGGAGCGTCTCTCCACGGAGAGGTGTGCCATATTTCGGATAGACTAATTTAAGGGGATATTTACGTAACACTTTTAAAACAGGGCGTAAAAAATCGCTGCTGGGTAAGTAGGACTCATGAAAAAGGCGTGTTGCGTTTTTTATATCGTCAACCGTTGTGTTTTGTAAGTCTGATTGTGAAAAAAGCGTCGCACTGAATAAAATATTACGACCACTATAAAAGGTCACAAAGGATTCCGGATAAGGCAAAAAGGGCGTTTCAATGAAGGTTAGCGTTTCGTTATTGTTAAATGTGTAGACATAATCGAGTGACTCTAGCGACTGAATTTTTAAACCAGTCGAAGCGAGCATGTCTAGTTCACTACGTTTCGCAATCACCGTAATATCAAACCCTTTTTCTTTGAAAACCTCCAAAGCCCCCAGGGTATCTGGATAGCTATTTTGGATAACGATTGCTTTTAATAATTTTAAGGCATTATTTTTTTTCAAGACATCTAAAACTTGTTGAGCATCTCCTCTTGTGCCTGGGTCTATGAGAATGGCTTCATAATTATTGATGATGATATAGCTATGGCGTTTGGTTTTTCCATCCAATTCGATTGGAATGATTGTGTTGTCGAGCATATACATCTCCCCCTTATAATATTCATTATACTAAAGCTTATCACAAAATAATAACAGTATAATACTAATCCAAAACAAAACCAGCATGTTTAAACATACTGGTTTCATAATTTGTGATATTTATCGGATTTTCCATACGCTTTATCAACAGGATATTTCTTTTCGTTTTTGTCAATTTTATCATGAATGATTGTGGTGAGATCGAAGCCATAATGATCAATCATCATTAAACAATAACTCATAATATCAGCTAATTCTTCTTTTACATTATCGACATCAACGGTTTCATCATCCCATTGATAATTTTCCAGTAGTTCAGCAGCTTCCAAGGCAATAGACTTTGCTAGGTTGTCTGCGGTATGAAATTGTGCCCAGTTACGTTCATCACGAAACTTACGAAGTCTTTTTATAATGTCGTCCATGACAACCTCCTTGTAAATATTGAAAGATTAACCAGCAAATATACCGCGTAAAATTACAAAGATGATAAACAGTACAATTAATCCGCCGATTCCGATAGTGAGTATAAAGAAAAACTTTGAAGATTTCCCTGGACCATGCATTTGTTTTTCACGAGATTTCAGTTGGTTGTTAAAATTTTCAGGATCAACAGCTGGTCGCGGATCTTGATATGGCATAGCATTCCCTCCTGGATTATATGACCTGCTTAATATGCATTAATTTGTTATAAGTGCCATGATAATAATTCCGATGATAATAAGTGCAAACAAGATGGTTACTCCATAAACAACAATATAGTACAACCGTGAATGATCGCCGCGGGCTTGTTGTTGAACGCGTTCACCACGTTCTTGCATACGGCGATTAGTAGTTTCTGGGTCATTATTATAGCGTCTCATAACGTTCATGCCTCCCTAACATTGCATTTACAATTAATTTCTAATAAGCTTTTTGGGTAAGGCCTTGCGAATGGTGGCAATATATCCGGGAATTTTCACAATACGGTATATCACATAAAGTGGAACCACAATAATGCCTAAGAGAATGCCTAAAGCATAATAGAATATAACGGATTGTGCTTCACCTTTTTCAGTCATTAAAATAGCACGCGCATTATTACGCGCATTTTGTTCCAAGTCATGTCCAGTACGAATACCGGCATAAACAATAAAGATCAAGCCTATCCAACGGGTAAAGTCATTGGCAACATATATAAACACAGCCATACCAATCAAATACGTTAACAATAACAACGTAGTTTTTATGATATAGCTGTTCAAATGGTAACGTTTGGCAATAATTTCCTTTTTAATGATGGCATTATAACAGTGAGGACAAAAGGTTTCATCAAGTCCTGTTGGTCTTTGTGCACATTCAGAACAAAGGTGTTTCTTACATTCATCGCATTGATAGAGTCCAACACGGTCTTCATGGTTTTCGCAGTGCATAAGGTCACATCCTTTGGCGAGCATGAAATTTACATAATTATACCAAATTTCATTACAAATGCAAATTTAACCCCTTAAACCTCAGTATTCCTAAGGATTTTGCGGATTTCACGCATTTCATGATTAGCATCTTTGAACCAACTTGGTGCGAAGATTCGGTAAATTTGCCAACCACGCGCACGTAAATATTTTTCTTGATGATAAAAAGCATCACGAATATCTTGGTTATGATTGGTACTACTTACATCACAAACAATGCCTAATTTAAACGATTTATCATCGTCAGCCGCAATCCCAAAATCAATCTTGTATTTTCCGATACCGATATTGGTTTGAACATTAAGTTCATCCCTTTGAAGGCGTTTCAAGACTTCTTCTTGTAAGATGGTTAAGGTCATATCTTCACTGACAAGTTCGCTCTCAGAAAGTTGTTCTAAGACTTTTTGAGCGTTATGTGGGTCTTTATTGGACACATGATAACAGTATTGCAAGTATTGTTTGAGACGCTTGGGTCCAGCACTTTTTAAATCTTCGACATGGAAGCTTTGCGGATAGAAAGATGTCACAACATATATCTTTTGTTTGGCACGTGAAATTGCAACATTAAGACGATTTTGGCCACCTTCGTTATTAAGCCAACCGAATTGTCGTAAAAAGCGACCGTCTTTGTTTTTAGCATAAGCCGTTGAGAATATGATGATATCGCGTTCGTCCCCTTGAACATTTTCAATATTTTTAACGAATAAGGAACGGTCTTCACCATCTTCAAAGCGATTCATTTCTTGTTGAAGACGTTTCGCATAGCGTTTATTGTTAAAGAGTTCTTCATCCAGATAATCTTCAATGAGATTCCGTTGTTGGGTGTTAAAGGTAATAACACCAATCGTATCGTGAGGTTTTTTAAGTCGTATAGATTTCTTAATTAGTTCAATGACCTTTTTCGCTTCAGCTTCATTGCGACGATTTTCCCACATTCCATCCTCACAGACAATATATTCAATAGGCGGTTTATTTGGAATTTCTTTGTTTGGTGAAACAATGAGTTTACCGTCATAAAATGCGTAATTTGAGAAACTGATTAACTCCTCATATTTCGAGCGATAATGATAGTTTAGAATGGTTTCTTTGTATTTGAAACGCGCTAAATCTAAGAGACTTTGGGCATCAAGCGTGATGTCGAGTTCTTCGTCATCTTCTAAAAGATCATCATCAATCGCAAGACGTCCTTGTCCAAGTGATGAGGGACGTAACTGTTTTGTATCGCCTGCAATCACAACTTTTTTAGCCCGATAAATCGTCGGGATGGCTTTTTCGACAAACATCTGTGAGGCCTCATCAAAGATAACCAAATCAAACATCGCAAAATTCAAGGGTATAATTTCTGAAATGACCTCAGGTGTCATCATCCAGACTTTTATGTTAGAGAATAGCTCTAATTGATAATTATGAATAAACTTAGATACACTCCATTTTCGGCTGTGATCAATGCGGCGTTTTATATCCATGATGCGTTTGGAGTTAGAAAAATTAAGCGCATCCTGATACAAATTCATCGCAAATGATTCACTGGACATGCCTTGTTTTTCCGCAAATAAATCATCAAGTTTATGCATAAGTTCTTTATAATGGTTGATATCATATACTTTATCTTGATTCATGGCTTCAAACTTTTCCAAATAGCCAGTATATAACGCATCAAAAATATCTTGATGCGCTAAATGAACCTTGTCAAGGTCTTTAAATGGTGATGTATAAAGCAACAAGTCAATGTATTTAATTTCGTTTGCAGTTAAGTTAGACATTTGATGGGCCGCACGCTCAAAACTGTGGTATTTTGATTTAATTAACTCATAGAAGGTTTCATCTTGGATAATGGCGTTAATAAATAATTTCGCATGGCGTTTCTTTTTAAAGAAAAATTCAATATCCTCGGCATGGTTTTGTATAAACCGTTTACGC
>PWOH01000121.1 GCA_003557505.1 Mollicutes bacterium
TCGAACAACCGTCAAATCTCAAAAGACTTAATCATTGAACTCAGAAGTGAAGAAGAGGAAGTTGATCCTTCTGAAACGTATGATTTTAATGATGTCAGTGATATCAAAGAGTACTTGTTTAATGATTATTTGACGGAAGAAGATAAGTTTACCACTGATGAATTTTATGAAACCTTCTACGATCAAGTAGGTGGCGCTCAGGATGGTGAACTCGATAGTAATGTCTTAGTTGAAGGCGATGTTTCCTTCCTGACACCCGGTCGGGGTGGTAGTAGTAATTTTGGTTTTGAAGGGTATTTGATGGTTGTGGATGGCGATTTGAACATGGAAAACATCCATGAAATCAAAGGTGCCGGACTGATATTGATTACTGGGGATTTAAACATTACTACGAGTCATAATATGACTATTAATGGTGAAGGGACCGATGGCCCGCTAACTTTCCTCGTTGAAGGGGCTGTTAATTTGCAAGGCACTCATCCTAATAACCGACAACTAAGCGGGGAGGATTTCCATATTATCCACCTTAACGCACCATCACTTGGTAATATATTCCAAGAAGGTGGCACTTATCATACCTTGACATTTACTGAAGAACTTCGTAACGACACAACAAAGCATTATTATTACCTGGGATCAAACCCAAACTATGAAGGATTTAGTACCGTGATTCACGATTATCAAGAGATTTTCGGAAGCGATGGCAATATATCCTTCTCGCAATCTTTTAACTATCTAGAATCTTCATTCCAAGAAGATTAATTATAATTTAAAAGAGTGAGCCGATTAAGCTCACTCTTTTAAAATGCACTAAGCGCTTAAAACACTTTGTCAAACCGTTTTAATTATTGTATAATACAGGTAACGAATTTGTAGGGGGATTGACATGTTTAATTCATTCAGAAACAGTGATTTAGCATATTATCTATATACAGCCTTTGTGATTGTCTTAGGCATTGGGAGTTTGATTTTCTTTTATTTCATGGTAACTGGTTTTAATATCGGTGTCTATGAGCCCAATACACTCATCGGAAACGTTTACGTTGGTGGACTCTCTGAAAGTGAAGCTGAAGAAAAAGTCCGCAACAGTATTGATGAATGGTATGAAAATGATAATGTTGTCTATGAACTTGCCTATCAAGGCTATTATTATGAAATTGATCGTAACCTGTTCACCTTTGATGTGAGTGGGTCTTTTGAAAATGTAACCAACGGTACGAGAAACCAATTAATCGTTGAACTGTCCCCTCAAGCTTTGTCTAATATTGACTTTGAATTACATAGTGAATTGTTTATGAGTGGCATGCAAGGGATATTTGATTTTGACCGAGTGATGGATGCGGTTATCGAAGATGCCTCAAGACTTCAACAGTTTTCGCGCCATCAACTGAACCATTATCTCATTGATGAAGCACAACTCACTCAAACTATCAATGAAATTACCATCCCGCTCCATAATAATGGCGATGTCGATGCCTTGTTGGCGAAGATTGAAACCACTTATCCCGATATGCGGGTTCCTATTGAACCCCATAGCATTTTCAGTGTCTTTGATATGTTTCCTGAAACGCTTAGTTCTACCGAACTTAATACCATTGGAAGTGGATTATTAGATCTGATTATTCCGACTCGAATGGAAATTTATGAGCGACACTATAATCCGCAAATCTCTGATGTTAGCAACTCACCATATCTTGGCCGTAATGTCAGGGTAAATCGTCATCCGAGTTTAAATTATGATTTTAAATTTGAAAATACCTCGTATTTAAATTATGAAATTGAATTTTATAGAACAGGCACAGGACTCCTTGGTATGCGACTCCATGGTGCTCAATCATTAGATAGAGTAGAAATAGAAGTTGAAGAGCTTTTTTTACCTTATCGTGAAGCACCAGAAGGTAGTACAATACTCTCAGAAGGTGAAACAGGAAAAGTTATATTTGTCTACCGAGAAATCTTCGACATTGAAGATAACCTTAAAAGTCGTACACTCATTGTGTTTGAATACTATGAACCACTAGATCCAATTTACGAATAAGGATAGGATGTGAAGGCATGGCTAAAAATGCACCGAAAAGATTAGGGGAAGTGCTCGTTTCAGAGGGCGTTGTCACCGAAGACCAAATAGAAGAAGCACTGCGTAAACGTGAAAAGGGTGAAAAAATCGGGGAAGCCCTGATTCGCTTTGGACATTGTTCCGACTCACAAATCGTTGATGCACTGAGTGATTCACTGGGGATCAAACGAGTTAACTTGGGAATGATTTTTGTTGATGACCAAGTCTTAAAACTTGTTGATGAAGATTTCGTTGCGAAATCGAAAATTATGCCCATCAATATTCAAGGTCGTCGCTTAGTTGTTGCGACGAATGACCCTTTAGATTTTCCGACGATTGAAAATGTTCGCCTTAAAACGGGGATGAACGTTGAAACTGTCTTAGCGACTAAAAACGATATCGAAACTGCGATTGCGCGTTATTATGGTTTCACCAAAACACTTAAAAGTCTTGGAATCGAAGTTGATAAACAAAAACAATCAAACGAAAAATTTTATGATGAAATTGTTAAAGAACCTGAGCGTGAAGCCTCAGAATCGCCGATTGTTCAACTTGTAAACCAGTTGCTTTTAACGGCGGTCAAAAGCGAAGCATCGGATATTCATATCGACCCTACCGATATCGAATTTAAAATTCGTTATCGTGTCGATGGGGTATTGACTACAGAGCGCTCTTTACCAAAAGTAGTCTTACCTAAGCTAATTAGTCGTATTAAAGTAATGTCCCATATGGATATTACCGATACAAGAAACCCTCAAGACGGTCGTATCAAAACCGTGATTGAAGGACGCCCTATTGATTTACGTATTTCAACTCTACCCACCGTACGCGGTGAAAAAGCGGTTATGCGTGTGCTTGACTTATCGAGAGATTCACACGGGATTGACCGTCTTGGACTAACAAAAGATGAAGAAAAGAAATTTATGAAATTGATCAACCGTCCTAACGGGATTGTGCTTGTTTCAGGACCAACAGGGTCAGGGAAAACGACATCTTTGTATGCTTGTTTGGATCAGTTGAATGAAGATGAAGTGAATATTATTACCGTAGAAGACCCTGTTGAGATTGAATTAGAAGGGGTCAATCAGGTGAATGTTAATCCTGATATTGAGTTTACCTTCGCCAACGCCTTACGCTCTATTTTACGTCAGGACCCCAACATTATCATGATTGGGGAGATTCGCGATACCGATACCGCACAAATTTCGGTTAAAGCGGCCCTTACTGGTCACCTTGTGCTTTCAACCATTCATACCAACAGTGCCGTTAAAACCATTGGTCGTTTAATCGATATGGGGATTGACCCCTTCTTGGTGGCCTCATCACTCAGTGGTATCGTGGCTCAACGGCTTGTCCGCCGCGTTTGTAAAGTATGTGGCCGTACAGAAACTCCGACTGATAATGAAAAAGATATCTTCATGAGAAATGGCTATGAAATTAAGAAAGTCAAACGTGCCGTTGGGTGTTCTAACTGTAACAACAAAGGCTATAAAGGCCGTGTGGCAGTATTCGAAATTCTCGATGTCAACGATACTATCGTTCGTATGATTTCTAATAATGAAAAAGAATACGATCTATTAGAACAAGCCAAAAAAGATGGCACAAGAACACTTGTGGAAGCGGGACTCGCCAAAGTTAAAGCCGGTGAAACCACCGTTGAAGAAATTATCAAACTCGGACTCGACTAGGAGGGCTGAAGATGAAAATTAATGATTATAAGTACAAGGCAAAACGGATGAATGACGGAAAAATCGTCTCTGGAATTACCGAAGGACCTTCTAAAGCGATTGTTTCTCAGTTTTTGTTTGAAAATGGCTTGCGAGCCATTGAGATTGAGCTATATAACTCAATCATCGCCAAGCTGAATAAAATTACCTTAAACAAAGTTATCAGTGAGCAAGATTTAATCTTTTATTTAAAACAACTATCTTCTCTCTTAAGAAGTGGTGTCCAGCTTAATGAAGCCTGCGAGATGCTTGCGACACAGCAAACCAACAAAAATGTGCGCCGCATCATGTATGGCATCTATTATTCAGTAAACAGTGGACAGACACTCTCTGATGCCTTCAGTGAATACCCTAAAGAATTTCCCAAGTTACTTGTCAGTATGATTGCGGTTGGTGAAAAAGTCGGCGATTTAGATGAAGTGCTCGATGAGACAACTGAATACTTTGAAAAACAAGCCCGTCTGAAAAGTTCCATCAAATCAACCATGATGATGCCTATGATTTATATGATTGTGGCCATTGTCGTTGCGATTTTCTTAATGGTTGGTGTTATGCCACAGTTTGAAGGCATGTATGCCTCTCTCGGTGGGGATTTACCGCAAATGACGTTAATCTTCATGAATACAGGTAATTTTATGCGGGCCAATGCCATATATTTATTACTAGGGATCGTCGCCTTTATTGTGGGCATCCGTTTTATGTACAAGAAGTGGGGAAAATTCCAAAGACTTGTTAGTTTTATTGCGATTAAAGCACCAGTATTCGGTGAAATCGTAAAACTTAATAACCTCTCACGGATTGCCTCTACCATCGCACAGTTACTTAGAAATCACGTACCGCTTCAAGAATCATTAGAGACAACACGCGCTACACTTAACAATAAAATCTACCGCGATCTCTTAACCCAGGCACAAAAAAGTGTCATGAACGGGGAATATATGTCTTCAGCGTTTGAGCATCACTATGCCAGTGAAATCATCTTTACCCGCATGGTGATGGTTGGGGAGCGCAGTGGTGAACTTGGTAAGATGATGAACAACCTTGCCAATTTCTATGATGAAGATAGTGATATCAAAGTTGAACGCCTCAAAAAATCCTTAGAGCCGTTCTTACTGATATTCATCTATGCCCTTATTGTTGTTATGATTTTAGCGGTTATGCTGCCTTCACTAGCCTTATCTGATCAATTACAATAATTTATATTGCAATCCGTTAAAACCTAGTATAAAATTAATTAAAGGCAAAACTGAAGCAATTCAGTGACGCAAAACTACAGGGTCTTGAAAAAGATAGCCAGTTGCACAGTGTGCAGCTGGCTTTTTTAAAAACTTTATAATGCGACAGATGTGCGCTTTTCATTCCCTTAATCCATGTTATAATGATTACACATCATTATCAATGAAGGAGGCAGTTTAAAAGACAATATAAACCCTATTTAGCAGTAAATTAATTGATTTCGTAAAAATTTTCATTACCATAACGCAACAAAGTCCCATATTTTGCATTAAAGTAAGAACTTTATTGACTTGCACCGCATGTTTATGCTATATTTAGACTATATAAAAAATAATAAAATTATGGAGGATAAAAACTTATGAAAAATATGTTAAGAAACAACAAAGGTGTTACTTTAGTAGAATTACTCATTGTAATCGTTATCTTAGGGATTATCGCAGCGATTGCAGTGCCTGCAGTAGGGAACATTGTTGATAATGCACAAAGAGATGCAGTTTTATCAGATGCAAGAACGATTGCAAGTCAAGCTTCAACTTACTGTTTACAAAATAGTGGTGAGGATGTTTGTAATGGTAAAGATTACTTTGAAAATGATGAAGATGTAAATTTAGATTCCTATTTAGATGGTATCAATGATAA
>PWOH01000108.1 GCA_003557505.1 Mollicutes bacterium
CTCAGTTCCCCTTGCCCATCCGGCAAGGGATCTTCATCGTCTCCATTGGAGTCGGTCGTACAAGCAGCCACCACAAATAACATGGCTGTTAACACAGCGAATACTTTAAATTTTTGCATGATTTTCTCCCCTTATATTAATAAAATTTATAAATTATACCATGATTTCATGCTATAAAAAATTATTTGGAAGTTCAAAAGAAACACGTTATTTTTTGAAAACGGTTGTATAACTATCTTATGTCAAAAAAAACATCCTCTTTTTTAACCAAAGAATTACTTGACCCTTCATAAAAAGCATGGTAAATTAGTAATGGTTAACACTGTTAACCTAAATATAATATTAATGGAGGTAACATGAAAAAACTTGTATTAATCCTATTTGGAACGATTGGTTTAGCACTTTTAATCGGTTCAGGCGGGGTATTTTACTTATCACGTAATTTGGATGACTTTGAAGACAAAATCATCACCGAGATTGATCTTTCCCTTGTGGAAGATGGAACGTATCAAGGAAACTATGAAGGAGGACGCTTCAGTAATTCTGTTGAAATCGAAGTTGAAAACAACGAGATCATATCAATTACGATTATTGAAACCGTACGTTTTGAACGCAGTGAGTTAACTCAAGCTTTTATTGACCGTCTATTAAGCGAACAAACACTACTGGTAGACACTGAAGCTGGCGCGACCCTAACGAGCACGGCTTACCTATTGAGCATTGAAAATGCTTTGGAGAAAGGAATAAATAATGAATAAAACATTAGTCATTCACCACAGCAAGTATGGCTCTTCTAAGGCTTATGGTGAAGCGATTGCCAAGACCTTAAATGCGACGGCTCAATCGTTTAAATCACTAAAGAATAAAGACTTAAAAAACGCTGATACTCTAATCTATGTTGCGGGGGTTTACATTAGTTCGATTCGGGGACTCAAAAAACTCAATAAAAAGTTAACCAACACAAACATCAACACCTATATAGTCGGCGTTGGGCTTGGTCCAAAAACAACTGAGACCCTAGAAAAATTAAAGGCACATAATGAAAAAGCTTTAGCACCACATACAAATCCCTTGTATTATTTCTGCGGAGATTTTGATGTTAAGACATTTAGTTTCCTGCACCGCGTCATGATGAAGATGTTAAAGAAAATGCTTAAAAACAAAGCGGATATCACTGAAGATGAAAAGTATTTATTAAATGCCATCGAAAACCCTGTCAAACAAATAGACACCTCATTAACAAGCGAACTTACTAATCATATCAAGGAGTGATAGTATCACAGTAAACACCGAAAAAAGACAACGCATCAAAGATAACATTATCGCAACCGCCGAAAAACACTTCATCCATGGTGGGGCTGAGAGCGTTTCTTTGCGTGTGATTGCTAGGGAACTTGGATATTCAGCCACAAACCTATACAAATATTTTAAAAATAAAGATGATTTGATCAATGAAATGATTACAAGACGCATGCATGCGCATGCACTGTATGTCGCTTCAATCGATACATCTGGATTATCCTCAATCGAAGCATTAAAAAAAGGATTCAAAGGTCATATCCACTATATCCTTGAAATCCCTGAACACTATAAAGCGGTGATGTTATCACAAGACAAACGTCTTTTAAAAAAAACACAGATGCTTAATAAAGAGACGCTTGAGCGACTCCCTGCCCAAGCACAGCTCATCAATCAAATAAAGCGTGGCATTGAACTAAAAGAAATTGACACCAAAGACCCCCTCATGACCGCGCAGGTTATCTGGGCGTCTATGTTTGGTCTCTTAATGCGCTTTATCACAGAAAACATTCATGATCGAGACAAAATAGATGACCTAGTCGATCATTACTTCGAACTTCTATTTAGTGGCCTACGTCATAAAGAAGGGAATAACCATGTTTAAGCTTGTTGACATAAAGAAACACACTGATGTGTTATCGCTTTTTAAAACACTACGGTATGACAGTTTAATGGACGCCCTTATGAAGGGGTATCACGGAACAATTTATGCCGATGATTTATTTAATCCTCATGTCGCGTATGGGCATGTGGGCTGGACGTATTATGTCGCAGGAGATGTTAATCATCCCCATGCCAAACTATTAATTGATGCATTACCCAAAGACATTGAAGTGCTTTGTGATGATCAATGGAAAGATGCGTTTAAAACACACTACAAAGGTAATATGCAATCTAAAGTGCGCACCATGATGAATCATCAAAGTCTAAATGTTAAACATCTACACGCACTCACTAAGAACCTTCACTCTGATTATAAATTAGAACGTATTAAGCACACACACTACCAACAGATTCTAACGATGGCGTGGGCCAAAGATTTTGTGATAAACTTTAAAAATTATGAAGACTTTAAAAGGCATGGGTTAGGGTTTGTGCTTACCAAAGATAATGAAATCATTGGTGGGGTTTCAAGCTATGCCCGTTTTAGCAGTGGCTATGATATTGAGATTATTGTACACAAAAACTATCGTAAACAAGGACTCGCAACCATTCTTGGTGCGCACTTTGCCTTGCACTGTTTAAATAACAAATTAATCCCCTATTGGGACGCCGCCCATCAAGGGAGTGTTGCACTGGCTAAGAAGTTAGGCTACAGTGTTGCTTATACGTGTGAGGTTTTGGCCTTAAGTGACAATTAATCCCATTAAAAAAACACTTTTATAAGTGTTTTTTAGTAGGCATTAAAGGGATACTGATTACACAATCACTAACGATACTTCTTGACCTTATGACGCAGTGTTACATAGAGTTCCGCATGCATCATATGATACCACGGTGTAAACAGTAAATAGACCAAAGGCGCAATAAATATGGTTGGAAGGATAAAGAAACTTGATCCTGAACCACCAAATATTTGCCGATAATAGGTTAAAAGAATAAGGATAATACCTGAAGATTGTAAGGCAAGCCACGGCAAGAAAAACATCCGAATGAATATAAGCTTAAGGTAGTTGCCACGCATAATGGATGCACTAACTTTTAAAGGATTATGTTTACGTTGGTCAAAGCGTTGATCAGCCAGTAAAAACGGAACCATCGCAAGCATCAATGAAACAATCGCTGCAGGGAAGGCAAACAACAGTAAGTTAAATATTACAATGCTTATATGAACGGTTGGTTCGCTGAATAAGCCAAACACAATCCCAGCAATAAGGGTTCCGATAAAAATCGGACTGAGGAATAAGAGTTGTCGAATAAAAAGATAGAATAAATTTTTTGCATAATAAGATTTTCTGAATCCTATAGTTAGGGGGACACTACTTCGTTTTTTATGTTCAACAATCCCTTGTAACATCACATAAGATACCCCTACGCTTATTGGCAATATTAAAATAGTCCCAATAACTGGTGCAATGTGAGAGACAAAGAAAATAGTGAACAACGAAAATAAATACGTTGGCATTATAAAGCGGTAGTTTTTTAGTAGGTGTTTTAAGGCATTAATCAATCGCATAGTACCCTCCTTGATGCATGGGATGTTACCCCCATTATAGTCACGTTAAAACTGAAGTGCAATATAAAACCCTCCGAAGAGGGTTTTATTTTGATTTCGCAAAAGCTTTCTTGAAGTAAAAGGCGATACGTTTAAATGGTTTGGTTTGTTCGTATGATAAAATAGCGACTTTATAGATTGGGGAGACAAAGTACATTAACAAACCTATAAAGAGGATAAGTCCAACTAAAATGAGAATGACCTCGCCAATAGATATGACTTCTGTTGCAAAAGCGATTGGGGCGATGAATGGTGAAAAGATTGGGAAGTAAGCCGCAATTCTAAGCGCTGTATCACCACCTGATAACGGTAGAAAAATTCCCATATAAAAGCCGGATAAAATTAATATAACAAGTGGGGCTTGGAATTGCTGATAATCTTCTTGTGTTGTTGCGAGTGCTGCAAGCAAGGATGCGAGTACTAAAAATAACAAGGCACCAAACAACATGAAAATAATCGTAAACGTTAATATGCTAGGCCAATTTGGAATACGAGTTGCTAGTTCACTGAGAAAAGAAAGTTCTTCAAACTGTGTCGTTGCTGATAACACACGACTAACAAGTAAACCCAATGCAGCAAACGCAAGCAACAGTGTTGTTTGTATCATCAAAAACAACAACGTTGATAAAATTTTAGAAAGAAAATGTAGCTTGGCAGGGACACTTGATATGATGGTTTCAATCGCTTTAGAGGATTTCTCTTCAATGATATCAACACCAAGCATTTGTGTCGCTAAGATAATTAAGAAGAATACCGGTAAAAACAACAATGATATAAACCCTTCTAAAAAGTTACGATCTTCAGGACTTAACCCATTGCCATCGCCATCAGCTGGACGACTCACAATATTAAATGAAGCATGGGATACGTCTTGATAATCATAGACAAATTGTTGAACCAGGTTAATGATATAGTTGTTCAGTTGCGGTTCACGACTGTATATATCAATTGATGGGGAGGCAAGTGTTCCTGAGATAACGAGTAACACATCAATGCCCTCAGTTTCCCAAAATTCTTCATGATCCTCGACTTGAGTCTCGCTTGCTAGATACTGAATATCGTGAGCGGCCATATTCAAATAATCAATAATGGTTGTTTCCAATTCAAAATCACTTTCGGTTGTCTCATTAACTACGCTTACGTTAATTACGGTTTCATCAACCTCATCTGATCCAAAATAATCAATGAGCATAGGTAGATTGATTAAAGCAATCGAAACAATACCAATTAATATATTGGTAATGATGAAAGCTTTTCTAAATATACGCTTCTTCAATCCAAAGGTGATAAGAAATTTAAACTTGTTCATGTTTTTTCCCCACCTTTGCAATAAATACTTCACTTAATGATGCATCTTCAACTTGAAAACGATTAACGTTCTCACAGGTTTTAATATAATCAAACAACGGTTTGACATAGTCATGTGACTTGATTTTGACGACAATGCCATTCGTATTTTCTTTGATATCATAAACACCATCAATTTCACGCAATCGATTAGTGTTTACATCCGCAGAAATTTTTACCGTTTGTTTTTGAAAGGCATGCTTCACATCTTTAATGTATCCATCAATGATGACATCCCCTTTTTCTAATACCACAATCTTCTCGCAAAATGATTCTACATGGTCTAGTTGATGGGATGAAAATACAATCATTTTCCCTTTTTGTTGAAAATCACGAATAACCTCAACAAATAACTCAGTATTTATAGGATCTAATCCCGAAAACGGCTCATCAAGCACCAAGAGTTTTGGGTCATTAATAATTGCTGAAATAAACTGAATTTTTTGTTGGTTCCCTTTAGACAATTCTTTGACTTTTTTATCTTTGTATTCAGGAATTTGAAAATAATCAAGCCAATAATCGAGTCGTTTGAGAATGAGTGCTTTAGACATGCTTTTCAATTGACCAAAGTAAAGCAATAATTGTTTAACCGTGACTTTTTGAAGTAAGGAACGCTCTTCAATCATGTAGCCTATTTCATCGACATTTTCATACCCCACTTCTTCGCCAAAGTAATGAACCGTTCCTTTTGTTGGTTTAAGCAGGCCCATAATCACGCGAAATGTGGTTGTCTTA
>PWOH01000009.1 GCA_003557505.1 Mollicutes bacterium
AAAATGTTTTTTTATGCGTTATGTTGACAAGTGTATGTAAACATAGTAGAATATTACACGCACTTATCTTCAAAAAATGGTTAGGGGCCTGTAGCTCAGGTGGTTAGAGCGCACGCCTGATAAGCGTGAGGTCGATGGTTCAAGTCCATTCAGGCCCACCATTTTGGGGCTTTAGCTCAGCTGGGAGAGCGCCTGCTTTGCACGCAGGAGGTCAGCGGTTCGATCCCGCTAAGCTCCACCATATAACGCCTGGAGGATTAGCTCAGTTGGGAGAGCACCTGCCTTACAAGCAGGGGGTCAGTGGTTCGAGCCCGCTATCCTCCACCATTTATGCCGGAATAGCTCAGTTGGTAGAGCAACTGACTTGTAATCAGTAGGTCACGGGTTCGACTCCTGTTTCCGGCACCATGTTTTATGTCCTGTTAGCTCAGTCGGTAGAGCATCTGACTTTTAATCAGAGGGTCAGAGGTTCGAATCCTCTACAGGACACCACTATGCCTGGGTGGTGGAATTGGTAGACACGTTGGACTTAAAATCCAATGGCAGCAATGCCGTGCCGGTTCGAGTCCGGCCCTAGGTACCATCATTGCCCAACGCGTGGGGCCTTAGCTCAGCTGGGAGAGCGCCTGCTTTGCACGCAGGAGGTCAGCGGTTCGATCCCGCTAGGCTCCACCACTTTTTTTACCGCGTGGGCAATGGGGTTATGAATGACCAAACCATGCACGGCGGTGTAGCTCAGTTGGTCAGAGCATTCGGTTCATACCCGAAGGGTCAGGGGTTCGAATCCCTTCGCCGCTACCATGAGGGACCCGTAGCTCAGTTGGTCAGAGCTCCCGGCTCATAACCGGTTGGTCGCAGGTTCGAATCCTGCCGGGTCCACCAATCGTAATCAATACACGGAGGAATACCCAAGTCTGGCTGAAGGGATCGGTCTTGAAAACCGACAGGGCGTGCGAGCGTCGCGGGGGTTCGAATCCCTCTTCCTCCGCCATTGACAATTAAACCATAAGTTGGTATGATTAGTTAGGCAATACAGAAACAACGATATCGCGGGGTGGAGCAGTCTGGTAGCTCGTCGGGCTCATAACCCGAAGGTCGTAGGTTCAAATCCTTCCCCCGCAACCAAAAAGGTCCTGTGGTGTAGCGGTTAACATGCCAGTCTGTCACACTGGAGATCGCGGGTTCGATTCCCGTCAGGACCGCCATTTTGGCTCAGTAGCTCAGTTGGTAGAGCAATGGACTGAAAATCCATGTGTCGGTGGTTCGATTCCGCCCTGAGCCACCATTAAACAAACTGTTAAGCCTTTAAAAGGCTTTTTTTTATGTGAAAAAAAGCATACATTTAATTAATCAATGGTGTAATAATATTATCTATTCACTTAAATTATCCATTTAATTATAATTAAAAAAGAAAAATAAACATTTTGGATGTATAAATATTAATGAACACAAAAAATTATAACGAGGTGCTAATTATGTTTTCCAAAAATGCTATGCTATCTTTTAACAATCTTGATGAGTTTACAAAGTTTTACAATGACTTAGACATTTATGATAACTGGAAGATTACAGATGATGCTATTAATTTAAGGGGTGAAAAGGTCCGTAATTCTCATTATATTAACCTTTTTAGAACATTATTCAATGATAAACATCTATTTAGAAAAAGCGTTTCTATAGGTGAATTAGTTTCATTTGTTGATAATTATTATCTGATGAATAAGCTAGCAGAAAAGTTAAGGGCAAGATTATCTGTGGAAAATTTTAAAAACATTAAAATCTTCTCAGAATATAAAATTATGATGTCTAAAAATAGAAGAATTGACTTTATTTTAAATTATGGACAAAAGACACTACTGATTGAGTTTAGAATTTCAAATAAATTTCCTAATTTATCTAATGTTTGGCAAAAGAAAGAAGCAGAGTTATTAATATATAAAGAACTTATATCAAACTATTTACCTGATGACAACTCTGTTTATATTTATGCTTTTATCGGTATGCCTGAATTCAAAAACAAACAGCCTATAAAAAAACACATTAATTATAATGATAATAACTTGGATCACTTAGCAAGATACATAGATTTATTCTTAATTCGAAATAAAAGTGATATTTGTGACTATTCTATACAATGAGTATTGCAAAATCGATATATAGGGTATAGAATAATATTTGTATTTAAAGGAGGTGTCTTATTGAATATTCTATTAGTCAATGATGATGGAATTGATTCTACTAGATTAAAATTTACTGAAAAGGTACTATCTCACTATGGTCAAGTTACTGTCGTTGCACCAAAAGTACAACAATCAGGAAAAAGTGTTGCTATTTCCATGGGGAGTATAAAATTTAAGAAACATGATGATTATCATTACGCGGTTGAAGGAACACCCGCTGATTGCGTGACATTTGCTTTGTACGGTCTTAATGTCCAGCCAGATATTGTTGTGTCCGGTGTAAACAATGGATACAACATAGGGGTAGATACAATGTATTCTGGTACAGTTGGTGCTGCTATGCAGGCTAACTATCATGGGTATTCTTCTATTGCGCTTTCTGCTGATCACAAAGGATTTGAAATAGTCGAACAAGAGTTAAGTCATGTCATAACGCATATACTAGACCATAAACTATATTCAAATGAATTTGTGCTGAATGTTAATTTTCCCAAGAATAAATTTGATAAATCAAAAGGTATTATTAATACTAAGACTGCTTTTTTGAAATATGAAGTTTATTCTAGAATTGAGAATGATACTTTTTATATTGAGCGCGAATTAATTACAGACGATATACCTAAAGATAGTGATAGATATGCTATAGAAAACAGCTATATTTCTATTGCAAAGATTAAACTGTTTTAATACTAATATTTTTATAATTTTTTACTGGAGGATATTAATGAGTTCAGAAAGTTCTAGTGTCGAAAAAAAGCAGAAAGTAGCTTTTTTACTGAGAAACAGAAGACTTAAATTACTAGTGTGTCAACCGTACGATACCGTCGATAATGTGAGTGGTGGTAAATGGTCATTACCTTCGACAGATGTTTATGAAGGTGAATCCCATCAAACTGCTTTAAAGCGTTTAACTGAATCAAACTTCTTTTTTGAAGGGATTGTAGGAGATTTACAAACAACCCATAAATACTATGAAAATGGTGTTGAAGTTGAACTTTTTATTTATAGAGTTAAAATTAAGTATGGTGAACCACGTAACAAATCTATTTATAAAGATCAAAAATCGTTGAGAATTGATAAAATCGTTGATAATGATTTTGCTTATCCATATAATGAGATAATAATGGATAAACTATTTGGTTTTTTAGTTGAAATCAAATCAGTCACCGGGGGATATTAGCCTCCGGTTCTTTTTTTTTGATAGAATGTAAGGGTTTTTATGATATCATATCAGTGTATGATTATTTTAAAGGAGTGTGAAAATGCAAAATATTAATGTTGTTATATGGGGATTCGGTGCAATGGGCCAAGGTATTGGGTCGATGCTATTAGAAAAAGAAGGTGTGACAATCAAAGGGGTTTGTGATTTGAATCCAACCTACGAAGGAAAATCAATTTCTTCTATTTTAGAGAAACCATCAAAAGTCTCAGAAACGTTTGTTTCAAAAGAAATAGAAGAGTTATTAACATCTGATGTTGACGTTGTATTTCTAGCTACAGATTCGTTTACAAAAAAGTCATATCCAAAAATAAAACAGATATTGGAACAAAATATTAACGTTATTAGTACGGCTGAAGAAATGGCATACCCATATGCCAGTGAACCTGAATTATCAAAAGACATCAATGAGTTAGCGATAAAAAATAATGTTACGGTATTAGGGACTGGGATAAACCCAGGGTTTGTCATGGATTTACTTGCAATTACGCTTTCTGGTGCAATGGTTGATGTTGAATCAATTGAAGTTAGAAGAGTAAATAGTCTTTCCCCATTTGGTAAAACAGTTATGGATGAACAAGGAGTTGGCATTTCAATCCAAGAATTCGAAGAAAGAATAAAAAGCGATTCTTTAGCGGGTCATGTTGGGTTTAAAGAGAGTGTCTACATGATAGCTGATGCTCTTGGGGTTAAAATTGATCATTTTGACCAACAAATGAAACCAATTGTAACCAGCGTTGACCGCAAAAGTAAATATGGCGAAGCAAAAAAAGGGAATTTAGCAGGTATAGATATGACCGCTCAAGCTACGGTTAAAGGGAAGCCGTTTATAGATATGAAGCATCCACAACAAATTGAGCCGGAAATCGAAGGGACGGAAACAGGCGATTATATAATATTAAAAGGAACTCCAAATATTGAAATGAAAATTTCACCTGAAATTGAGGGGGGATTAGGAACGATAGCCATGTGTGTCAATATGTTGCCACATGTAATAAATGCTAGTCCTGGTTTAAAAACAATGATTGATTTACCGGTGCCTCGAGCAATTAAAGGTGACATAAGAAAATTAATCAAATGATTTAACGTTATAAAGATAAACTCATGACGAATGGGTTTATCTTTTTTGGTAATCTATTGAAAACGAAAAGCGATGAAATGTAAGGGTTTTTATGATATTATAAGAAAGTGTAGAAAACCTAGAAAAAAGGATGATATTATGCTAGTTGAAAAAGGAAAGTTTGTAAGAATAAGAAGTCATTTAATCTTACCTGAAAATCGAAATACTGATTTACCAGAAAGCACTCAAAAAGTTCCATATAAAATGTGGGCAAAAGGCTATTTATTAGATGAAGCGGAACTTTATGAAGAATCAACGATTGTTACAGCTACAAATAGGGTGATAACTGGAATATTAAAAGAAGTCGAACCTAAGTATAAACATTCTTTTGGTGATTTTGTCACTGAAATCAATGTAATGCGGTCAATAATCTTAAAAGAGGTATGGGGTAATGATGATTGATACATTAGATATTAAAGGTTTAGATCGGCGTAAGTATAACATTATTAAAAAATCAGTTGGATTAGATTATAAAAAGTTTGAAAGACCAGGAATAGGGTTTGATTATGATCAAATGATGAACGACACAGGTGTTTCATTTGAGGATGTTAAAGACATACAAAAGAAGGTCATGGTCGGTAACACGCCACTGATTGAGCTAAATAACATTACTAAGTATGCAAGAAAGTTTTCGAAAGAGGGGTATGGTGCTCGTATATTTTTGAAAGATGAAGCCTCTAATTTAAGTGGTTCATTTAAAGCAAGAAGGGCGGCTATTAGTATACATCAAGCTAAAAAAATGGGGTATAAAGGGGTAATTGCTGCTACAAGTGGAAACTATGGTGCTGCAGTTGCTGCATTGGCTGCTAAACATGGGCTTAAATGTATTATTGTCCAAGAGTGTTTCGATTCTAATAATGTTGCTCAGCCAGAAATATTAGAGAAAGCTAGAGCTTGTGAAGCCTATGGTGCTGAAGTGATACAGTTAAGTGTTGGTCCAGAGTTATTTTATGCATTTTTGGACTTACTAGAAAAAACAGGTTATTTTAATGCATCGCTTTATTCACCTTATGGAATTATGGGTATAGAAACTTTAGGTTATGAAATTGCTAATGAACTTACAGTAAGTGAAGGTAAATTTCCAGAAGCTGTTATTTGTACTAATGCTGGTGGAGGAAATTTAACTGGAACCGCAAGAGGGTTGTTAAGAGCAGGGGCGAAAGAGACAAAAGTTTATGGGGCATCTGTAAATTTACAAGGGCTTCACATGGCCAGTGATCTAGATTTTAATAGGAAATCTTTTACAACTGGACATACAGGGTTCGGGATTCCTTTTGCCACCAACCCTGACCGTAGTGATGTTCCAAGAAGTGCAGGTCGACCAATGCGTTATATGGATAGATATTTCACAGTTAACCAAGGCAGTGTCTTTTTTATAACAGAGGCTTTGGCAATATTAGAGGGTTTAGAACGGGGGCCAGCTGGTAATACTTCCTTAGCGGTAGCTTTTAAACTAGCTCAGACAATGAAAAAAGATGAAATTATCGTTGTACAAGAATCTGAATATACCGGTGCTGGAAAACACCATCAACCACAACTTTCGTTTGCTAGAAATAATAAAGTTGATCTTATATTTGGTAATCCCTTAGAAGAAATACCAGGGAAAAACATTATTTTTCCTAAATCTGGGAAAGATATCGACATTCGTGAGATACCTTTAGATAAAATCCGAAAATCTTATCTGCGTAAATACAACGATAAATCACTTACTGATGAAGATATTAAATTTTTATGTGATGAACTAAAAATATCTAATACAAACGTCACTAAACTTATTCAGGAGGTCAACAATGAAAGAAAGAAAAGATGATTATTTAAATAGAAGGAAGCACTTAGAAAATAAAAACGGGGAAGAATTAAAAAAATATTTTTATGAGTTATCTGAAAAAGTAGTGAGTGAATTAGTAGACTTAGGTCATGATTACACATCCAAATCAATCGAGAGAAGTGTCTTATTAAGAATGGGCTTCTCTAGTATTGAAGCTAAGAGTATAGTTGATATATTAGGTGATAATGATTTACTTCGAAAAGGTGCAGGCCATTGTGTTTATAAAGTCTCCTTGATCAAGAAAAAGCCAATTAGATTATCAGGAACAGAGATAGCAGCAGGAAATCATATTGAGTTTTTAAAAAAGGAGTTTAAAATCTATGAGTAAATTGCAACCTAATCATAAATTAGATGTTCGTAATATATTGGAGAATCTTGAGAATTATCATCCTCAAAAGCGAGGTTGGACTTGGAGAAAACAAGGGGCTATTAAACTGGGAAACTTTGAATATGCACAAGCAAGTCCTTCACTTAAAAACTCTGTGCCTCTACAAAGTGCAGCATTTCTAGGTAATATTGATCCTCAACCTGATTCAGTCATAACAGCTGAAATCGCTTCTGGTCGTTTTGAAGACGATATAAGAAGAATGCGGATGGCTGCGTATCATGGTGCTGATCATATTATGGTTATACGTACTGCAGGTCAATCACACTTCGATGGATTATTAGAGGGCACTCCACAAGGAGTGGGGGGTATACCAATCACAAGGAAACAACTAAGAGCACAACGAAAGGCACTAGATTTAATTGAAGAAGAGGTTGGTCGAAAAATTAACTATCATTCCTATGTGTCTGGTATAGCAGGACCTGAAATAGCGGTTTTGTTTACTGAAGAAGGTATTAATGGCGCCCATCAAGACCCACAATACAACATTTTATATAGAAATATTAATATGGTTAGAAGTTTTGTTGATGCAGCAGAAAGTAAAAAAGTGATGGCGTATGCTAACATCGCTCAAATTGACGGAGCTCATAATGCGAACGCTACAGCTAGAGACGCTTGGAAAGTAATGCCTGAGTTACTTGTTCAACATGCAATTAACTCTGTATTTAGTGAAAAAATAGGCATTAAGCCAGAGAATATTGCTTTGTCTACTGTACCCCCTGCTGCCCCACCTTCTCCAGACATTAAATTAAACCTTCCTTACGCTCTTGCGCTACGTGAGTTCTTTGATAAATATAAAATGCGTGCACAAATGAATACAAAATATATGGATTCCTCTACTCGTGAAGCTACTGTAACACATGTTTTGAATCTACTAATTTCTAGGTTAACATCAGCTGATATTCAAAGCACAATTACTCCGGATGAAGGTCGAAATGTACCATGGCATGTTTATAATATAGAAGCACTTGATACGACTAAACAAGCTATGGTCGGTATGGATGATTTATTAAGTATGGTTGGAATAAAAGATAGTGGTTACGTTCAAAATAAGAAGCGAGAAATACAAGAACGTGCAATTTTAATGCTGGAAGAAATTATTGAATTAGGTGGATATTTTAATGCTGTTGAATCCGGCATGTTTGTGGATAGCGGAGAATATCCTGAACGACATGGTGACGGCATTAAGCGTGAAATAGAAGGGGGTATAGGAGCAGGAAGTATTATAAAACGTGATAAAGATTACATGGCTCCGGTAACTGCTCATTTTGGATATAACAACCTAAGTCAATATGGTGAAAACTATAAAAATAATCCCTCTAAATTAATTGAAGGATCAACGTTTGAAAAACCAGAGAAAATTCAATTTATTGATGAACTTGATGACAGTGATAATGTTTATTTAAGGATGGATGACACTGAAAAGTATCGAAACACTAATCTATTAAAGCCAGAAGTCGAATGGTTAGGAGATGGTGTTGTTACAGTCGATTTATTCTTTCCAATAGAAAAAAGAATAGCGCGAGAAGCAGCTATAAAAACAGGGGAAAATATGAATCTTCAAGATGTTGAAGTTATTCATGTAGAAATATTACATCCGTCTGAGGGTACTAGGGTTCAAATTAAAGGTAGAGTTAATTTTGATGTCAATATCGATGATTTAACAATTCCAGAAGAAATTGATACTATCTCCGAGGATGAAATCTTTGATTATATCAAAAAATATCCAATGAGTGTTGTTGCAGGTACAGCGGGGGATGATGAACACAGTGTCGGTATCAGAGAAGTGCTAGATATCAAGCATGGTGGTGTTGAAAAATATGGAATTAAATATACTTACCTGGGTACCAGTGTTTCTATTGAAAAATTTGTTGATGCAGCGGTTGAGATGGATGCTGATGCAATACTAATGTCAACCATTATTTCACACGATGATGTTCATTATAAGAATATGAAAAAGTTACATGATTATGCAGTTGAAAAAGGAGTTAGAGACAAGCTGATACTAATTGCGGGGGGTACGCAAGTAACGCCTGATATAGCAAGAAAAAATAATGTTGATCAAGGATTTGGTCGCGGTACTAAAGGTCTTCATATTGCTAGCTTTTTAGTGAATAAACACAAAGAGAAGATAAAGAATGAAAATTGATTGTTTGGTTGCTGAAATTGGAAGCACCACAACATTAATTAGTGCGTTTAATATTCACAAAGATATTAAGTATCTTGGTAATGCAATGGCTTCAACTACAGTTGATACTGATGTTACAGAAGGATTGAAGGAAGCCGTTCAACTGTTAAAATCTACATTAAATACTCAATCTTTAGAGTATGATGAAATGTTTGCCTCGTCAAGTGCGGCAGGAGGCTTGAGAATGTCAGTTTCTGGTCTCGTTTATGAAATGACTGTTAAAGCTGCGAAACAAGCTGCTAGCAATGCTGGTGCTAATATTCATCACATTTCCGCAGGAGACTTATCTAAGGATGACCTTGAACAAATAAAAGACATTAATCCTAATATTGTACTGGTGTCAGGGGGTACAGATTACGGTGAAAAAAATGTTGCTTATAATAATTTGATTAAAATCGAAGGCCTTAATCTTGATGTTCCGATTATTTATGCTGGTAACGTTGACAATCATTATAGAATAAAAAAATATTTCTCAAATAGTAAACAGCGTGCTTACTTAACAATTGTTGAAAATGTTTATCCTAGAGTAGATTATATGAACATTAATCCGGTACGCAAAGCGATATATACAAAATTTGAAGAACATATCATTCATGCTAAGGGTATGCATAAAATAAAGGAAATGGTTAACAGTAATATTATGCCTACCCCTGGTTCTGTGATGGAATCGGCAATACTAATGCATGAGTTCCTTGGTCATTTATTGGTTATAGATGTAGGGGGCGCAACAACAGACATTCATTCTATTACAGAACCGAGCGAAGAGTACCGTGAACACCTCGAAGGAGAACCATTTGAAAAGAGGACTGTGGAGGGGGATTTGGGGGTATATATAAACCATAGAAATGTTGTGAACTCAATTGGAAAAACCGCTTTATCTAGAAAGCTGGATATTTCTATAGATAAATTAGAAACCCTACTTAAAAACTATAAGTACAAACCAAATACCCAAGAAGAAAGAGTTTTAGTATTCGAATTAACTAGACATTGTGTAGAAATTGCATTGGATAGACATATCGGTGATTTGCGAAACATATATACATCGGGCGGACAAAAAGTTATTCCAGATGGGAGAGATTTATCTCAAGTGAACCATATTGTATTAACTGGCGGTTCTTTGATAAACCTGGAAAATACCGATCAAATTATTATTGATTATCTTAAAAAAAGGCCTAAAAAGATGATTCCCAAACACTATGAAATTCATGTTGATCAAGATTATATTTTGTCTAGTGCGGGCGTGCTTTCATTAAAATATCAACAGGCTGCTACACAACTTATTAAACAATCTATTCATTTTAAGGGGTGAAACCATGTATCCACGATTAATAATTAATACTGAAAAATACCGTCACAACTTAAAAGTGATCAAAAACTTAACATCAAAACATGGTCTTTCCCTTATGGTTGTAACTAAGGTGTTTTGTGCTGAAAAACCATTAACTGATATTATTAAAGAAGAGTCTGTTGATTTTATTGCGGATTCAAGGATTAAAAACTTAGAAAAATTTTCAACAAACATCCCAAAAGCGCTTTTACGACTTGTTTCATTATATGAGGTAGAACGAGCAGTCAATGTTGCGGACATTTCTTTAAATTCAGAGATGGAAGTAATCCGGGGATTAAATAATGCAGCTGCTAAGTATCGACGGATTCATGAGGTTATATTAATGATAGATATTGGGGATTTGCGCGAGGGGTATTTCTACAAAGAAGATGTTTTTGCTGCAATCAAAGAAATTTTGAGGATGAAAAATATTAAGTTAAAAGGATTGGGTACAAATTTAACTTGTTACGGAGGTATTATCCCAACCGAAAAAACTTTAAAAAAATTAATTGATTTAGTAAATGAAACTGAACAGAAATTTGATATTGAACTGGAAATAATATCGGGTGGAAACTCCTCACATTTGTATTTGCTTGAGAAAGACATTCATTTAGACAGAATAAACAATCTAAGAATTGGTGAAGCAATTGCCCTGGGACGAGAAACAGCATACGGTTCGATAATTGAAGACTTATATGACGATGTTTTCATATTGGAAGCTGACATTATCGAATATAAGAAAAAACCTTCAATGCCTGAAGGCGATGTTGGTATGGATGCTTTTGGGAAAACACCTGATTTTGAGGACTTAGGGGTCGTGAATCGTGCCATTCTAGGAATCGGAAAACAAGATGTCGATTTTTATGAACTTAAATCGCTAGATAAGAATATCTCTTTATTAGGAAGTAGTAGCGATCATATAATTGCAGGGATATGGGATAGCCCAAGTTTGTATAAAGTTGGTGATGTTTTACGCTTCAAGCTAACATATGGGAGTCTATTATCACTAATGACGTCAGAATATGTGGAGAAATACTATGTCAAAACACTATAGAAAGACTCATTTAGAGATCAATTTAATTAACTTACATAAGAATTTAACGATGATCCAAAACATATTAAGTCCCAAAAGCGTTATTCCTGTTGTAAAGGCTAACGCATATGGACATGGGTTGAAAGATGTATGTAAATATTTAATTGATAAAGGGGTTAGATACTTTGCAGTCGCGATGATTGAAGAAGCGTTAGAAATTCGTGAAATAGATTCGACCGTTGATATTTTAGTCATGGGAGTAGTTTCTTCTGCTGACCTAGATACACTGTCTAAAAATAACCTAACATTTACGTTACATAATGAATCTTTATATAATGCAGTACTAAGATATGATAGACCTATCAAATTTCATATTAAAATAGATACCGGTATGAATCGGTTAGGCTTCAAGTCATTCGATAAAGCGAAAGAGGTTTTAATAAATTGCAACAAAACAGATTTAATGGACGTAGAGGGGGTATATACTCACCTCGCCACCGCAGATAGCAATCACGCATTCGCGATGAAACAAATCCAACGGTTCCAAACATTTCTTGAAGCCATTCCTAAATCGGAACTTCCTAAAATGATTCATTTATCCAATTCATCTGGAGCGCTTAAATACGAAAAAAATATTAATTTTACTACCCATGTACGTGTAGGAATATCCTTGTATGGTGAGACATTGGAAGAGGATATAGATTATCTTTTACCAACGTTTGTTTTAAAATCTCAAATTGTTGAAATTAAAAGATTACAAAAAGGGGATAAAGTGGGGTATGATATTACATACGAAGCCTCTGAAGATGAAACAATAGGAATTCTTCCGATTGGCTATGCAGATGGGGTATACAGGCATAATCAGGGTGGACATATTAAGGTGTCAAATCGCACTTATCCCATTATTGGACGAATATGTATGGACCAATTATTCATAAAAATAGATAAATTTGTTAAAATAAATGATATAGTAGTTTTAATGGGAATAGGCGAAACTAATATTAGACACATAGCCAAAAGATTGAATACTATACCACACGAAGTATTATGTAGTGTTTCTTCTAGAGTCCCACGTGTTTACAAAAAATAGGATGTGATACCATGATTAACGTTTATTCAGAAATTGGACAACTAAAAACTGTCTTACTACATAGACCGGGGAAGGAACTTGAAAATCTAACCCCTTCTGTATTAGATAGACTATTATTTGATGATATTCCATATTTGGAAATCGCCAGACAGGAACATGATTTTTTTGCAGAAACTTTGAAAAGCGAAGGCGTTGAAGTGCTGTATTTAACGGATATGCTAGCTGAAGCACTCATTAACAACCCGGAAGTCGTCGATCATTTTATTAAAGAGTTTATTGATGAAGCAAGGATAAAATCTCGTCAAGTTAAAGACGCTGTGTTTAGCTATCTTAAAGCGATGGAAATTAAACCAATGATAGAAAAAATGATTGCTGGAATTCGGACAAAAGAAGTGCCGATAAAAGCCGGGGATTCAATTATGGATATGTTGGAGAAAGAATACCCCTTCTATACTGATCCTATGCCTAATATATTATTTCAAAGAGATCCTTTTGCAAGTATTGGTCGTGGTGTCAGTGTTCATAAAATGAATACTTTGGCACGGCAAAGAGAAACTATATTCGCAAACTATTTGTTAAAATATCATCCACGTTTTCAAAAAGAAGATTTTCCTTTTTATTTTAATAGAACGGAAGAAGAATCTTTAGAAGGTGGAGATATTTTAGTATTAAATGAAAATACACTTGCAATCGGAATTAGTGATCGTACTAATCCATATGCAATTGAGAAGCTCGCGAAGAAATTATTCGCTAAACGTGAAACCTTTAAAACAGTACTAGCGTTTAATATTCCAAAAACAAGAGCGTTTATGCACCTTGATACCGTGTTCACACAAGTTGACCATGGTGTTTTCACTATTCATCCTGGCATCATGAAATACCTCACTGTTTTTGAAATTACTCAAGATGGGGATTCGATTAAAATCAAAAAAGTTGTTGCTACACTAAAAGAGATTCTCGAAAAACATTTGGGACGTGACGTAGAGTTAATTCATTGTGGTGGAAATGATGTTGTTGATAGCGAAAGAGAACAATGGTCAGACGGTGCAAACACACTCGCGGTTTCTCCTGGTGTTGTAATCGCTTATTCACGAAACAAAATCACGAATAAACTTCTAAAAGACAAAGGGATTAAAGTATTAGAAATACCTTCGTCTGAGTTATCTAGAGGACGTGGTGGACCACGTTGTATGAGTATGCCAATTATTAGAGAAAAAATATAAAAAAGAGAGGTATTACAGTGAATTTAAAAGGCAGAAGTTTTAATACATTGTTAGACTTTACCAAGCAAGAAATTGAGTATCTCCTTGATTTATCCGAGCAACTCAAGAAAGAGAAACGAGAAAATAAAGCGCATAAACACTTAGAAGGCAAAAATGTTGTTTTGCTTTTCCAAAAAGATTCGACAAGAACACGGTGTGCCTTTGAAGCAGGCGCTTATGATTTAGGCATGGGTGTTACTTATTTGGGCCCGAGTGGCTCTCAGATGGGCAAAAAAGAATCAATCAAAGATACTGCGAGAGTGTTGGGTAGAATGTATGATGGTATCCAGTTCCGTGGGTACTTGCATTCAGACGTAGAACAACTTGCAGCACATTCGGGTGTCCCTGTATGGAATGGGTTGACTGACATGTATCATCCTACACAGGTGCTTGCGGATTTCTTAACGATGAAAGAAAACTTTGGTTCACTTAAAAACCTTAATTTCACCTATATAGGTGATGCGAGAAACAACATGGGTAATAGTTTGATGATTGGCTGTGCCAAGCTGGGTATCAATTTTACTGGGGTTGCTCCTAAGGCGCTTTGGCCAGAGTCCTCATTAATTGATCACTGCAAAAATCTTGCCAAAGACAGTGGAAGTCAAATTAAATTCACTGAAGATAAATGGCAAGGCACTAAAAATACCGATGTTATTTATACTGATGTTTGGGTTTCTATGGGAGAAGCTAAAGAAGTATGGGAAAAACGTCTCGAAGAGCTTCATGAATATCAGGTAGATAAAGCCTTAATGGAGAACGCCTCTAAAAAAGCTATTTTCATGCATTGTCTTCCGGCTTTCCATGGAAACGATACTGAAATTGGTGCGCAAATTGCCAGTGCGTTTGGTAAGCTTTACCCCCGCGTTAAAAACGGTGAAATGGAAGTCACTGATGAAGTAATAGAATCACAGCAAAGTAAAGTGTTTGATGAAGCTGAAAACAGAATGCATACCATTAAAGCTGTAATGCTAGCAACAATGACAGATAAGATTTGATTTTAATATAGCGCTTCTCTCATTATGGGGAGCGCTTTTTTTATCGCAAAAATAATCAGAGAGTGCTATAATATAAAATGATGAGGTGAGTGTATGCCACTAATACTAACGTTTTTCATTTATGCGTTTTTTGGTTGGATTATTGAAGTAATTTACTACATGTATAAAGAAAAGCGATTCGTGAATAGGGGCTTTTTGAATGGCCCACTTATACCCATATACGGATTGAGTATGGTTTTTTTACATTTAATCATATATTCTACATACCCCCGTTTTAATCCGGAATACCCCTTTAATATAGTTTCGGTATTTCTTATCATAGTAGTTTTATCAACTACTTTGGAGTTTATTGGTGGTGTGATTTTATATCATTTATTTGAGACACGATGGTGGGATTATTCTCATTTGAAGTTTAATTATAAAGGATTTGTATGTTTGCGTTATTCATTGATTTGGGGCGTGATGGGCACAATTGGTTTTTCTTATCTTCATCACTATCAGATATATCCTTATATTGAAACAATGAATGAGCGGTTGATCGCAATCATTAACACTTCACTTATCATAGTGTTTTTCATAGATTGGATGTTTACGATAATTTCATTGATCAATTTCAAGAAAATGCTTGTTGACTTAAAAAGAAAAGTGTTATTAATATCCCATGACAGCACCAATTTGAAAGAAAAACTAGGCCGCACACGTTTTAATGTCTTGCGTTCTAATGTGAATACAATCGTAGACAATTTCAAGAATGATGAACGATATACTAAAGTGAAATCTCGTATTGAACAATTAAAAGATTTTTTTGTTTCTCCTAAGGCGAAAGAGGAAAGAAGAGAGTTTGAATCTTTACGGAAACTGGCAGATAAAATCTCATCCAGCCGTCTTTATAAAGCTTTCCCTGAGATTAAACTAGCGCTAAAGGAGGATGAAGAATCTGACAAAAAAGAAGAAAAAGACTCAAAAAAATGATATGAATGAATATGCTGAGTTTTTTGAACTGGGATTTGATGTATTAATGCATCCTTTATTTATAAGGCAGAATAATTATTTCCAGCATAACACCACGACACTTTTTGAACATTCCATCTTAGTCGCGTATATTGCTTATCTTGTGGGAAGTAAACTAGGCTTAGACACACAAAGTATAGTTAGAGGTGCATTGTTACATGATTTCTTTTTATATGACTGGCATACAGAGGGAAAGAAAGTTAAAAAGCCCATTCACAAAAAGCATGGCTTCAAACATGCTAAGTATGCTTATGAAAATGCGAGTTTCTATTTCACAATCAATCAAAAAGAAAAAGATATTATAACTAAACATATGTTTCCCCTCAATATAAAACCGCCAATCTATTACGAAAGTTGGCTTGTTAACTTCGTAGATGATTACGTTACCTTTTCAGAATATTTTAAAAACAATAAAAATAAGTATAATAATTTAATTGAATATATTTATGCCAAACTTAAAACAAGTTAAACGATTAAAGTTTACTTGTTTTTTGTCATAATAATAAAAGGTTTACTGCAGAAATAAAGGTATGTTCAAAATAATTCATTCCATTTATAAATCCTATTGCATTTCTTTTTTTCCTTTACCTGAAGGGTTCTAAGATTTCAGTAAAACCTAATTAATCATCCCAAAATTAATATTTTTAAAAAAATAATCAAAAAGACTTGAAAAGGGTCTTTTTATTTGGTAACATATCAAAGACTTTGAGAAAAGTCCGGCTGTGAAGTGGGAGGTTGTTGACACACCGATAGGCGTTGTCTTGATAGTGCTGTCGAGAAATTTCCGCGGAGCAAGTCTATAAATGATTGTAGGCGAAAGGAGGAACTTACATGGCAAACCAAAACATTCGTATTAGATTGAAGTCATATGATCACAGATTACTTGACCAATCAGCGAAAAAAATTGTTGAAACGGTAAAAAAGACAGGTTCTAAAGTATCTGGTCCTATTCCGTTGCCAACCGAAAAAGAGGTGTTCACGATTTTGCGTAGCGTACACGTTAACAAAACATCACGTGAACAGTTCGAACGAAGAACGCATAAGCGTTTAATCGATATTGTGGATCCAAATCCTCAAACTATCGATAGTTTAATGCACTTGGACTTACCATCCGGTGTAGATATCATTTTGAAATAATAATTAGGAGGTGTACTCATGGCCAAAGGTATCTTAGGAACAAAAGTAGGAATGACACAAATTTTTGATGATGCAGGACGTTTAGTCCCAGTCACAGTGATTAGTTGTGAACCTAATGTTGTTCTGCAGAAAAAGACAAATGAAATTGATGGTTACGAAGCTATTCAACTTGGCTTCAAAGACAAACGTGAACGTTTGGCGAACAAACCTGAACAAGGACATGCCGCTAAAGCTAACTCAAACCCTAAGCGCTACGTTAAAGAAATTGCCGGAAATGAAATGAGCAATTTCGAAGTAGGTCAAGAGATTGGAGTTAATATATTTGAGGCTGGCGAAATCATTGATGTAACTGGAACTTCTAAAGGAAAAGGATTCCAAGGAAACATCAAACGTCATAATCAGGGACGCGGACCAATGACGCACGGTTCTCATTATCATAGAGGGCCTGGTTCAATGGGACCAATTGATCCAAACCATGTTCGTAAAGGGAAGAAACTTCCTGGACATATGGGACATGAAACTGTAACCATTCAAAATTTACAAATTGTCAAAGTCGATACGGATAAAAACCTTTTATTAGTAAAAGGAAATGTCCCAGGACCAAGAAAAGGATTGGTTGAAGTGAAAAACGCTGTTAAGCAAGATGACATCAAACCACTTGATCCAAGCCAATTTACCAAAGAAGAAACTAAAGACGAATCGTAAAAGTTCAGTACTTGAAAGGAGGATTTGAAATGCCAAAAGTAGCATTGTTAAATCAAAGCGGACAAAATGTTGGCGAAGTCAACTTGGAAGATAAAGTATTTGGTATCGAACCAAATCAACAAGTCCTATATGATGTTGTAAAAGCTATACGCGCAAACAAACGTCAAGGAACTCACAAAGTGAAAAGCCGTGGCGAAGTTCGTGGCGGAGGACGCAAACCATGGCGTCAAAAAGGAACCGGTCGTGCTCGTCAGGGCTCAACTCGTTCACCACAATGGGTCGGTGGAGGCGTCGTTTTCGGACCAACCCCACGCGATTATACATTGAAAGTTAACCGCAAAGTAAGAAAACTTGCTTTGAGAAGTGCACTTTCAATCAAGGTTCAAAACGAAAAAATGATTGTTTTGGATAAGTTCAGCATCGAATCACCAAAAACAAAAACGATGGTTGACATCTTCAACAATCTTAAAATCAACGAGAAAGTGTTGATTATCCTGCCTGAAAGTGACATGAACGTGGAACTTTCTGCAAGAAACATTCCTAACACACTCGTTACAACTGTTTCACAAGCTAGTGTTTATGACATTATGCATAGCACTGTTGTGATTACAACCGAAGATGCAGTTAAAAATTATGAGGAGGTGCTTGTGTAATGTTATCCTCAGAAATCATTAAGCGCCCGATTATCACCGAAAAAAGTATGCAACTTGTTGAAAATGAAAACAAATATACGTTTTCAGTCGACAAACGTGCAAACAAAATTCAAATTAAAAAAGCTGTTGAGGAATTATTTGATGTTAAAGTCTTAAACGTCAACGTGATCAATACAAAACCAAAGAAAAAGCGCGTTGGACAATATCAAGGGTATAAAGCCGAAGTGACAAAAGCTGTCGTTCAACTTGATAAATCAGACAAAATCGAAATTTTCTCATCATAAGCAATAATCGAAAAAGGAGGTTACCGTAATGGCTTTAAAGAAATATAAACCAACCACTAACGGTCGCAGAAACATGACCAGCCTTGATTTCGCTGACATTACTGCGAAAGAACCCGAAAAGTCTCTCGTTGTAAAATTAAGTAAGAAATCAGGTAGAAATAATCAAGGAAAAATCACTGTTCGTCATCATGGTGGCGGTGTGAAAAGAAAATATCGTATTATTGATTTCAAACGCAATAAAGACGGTGTTCCAGGTCGTGTTGCAACGATTGAATATGATCCGAACCGTAGCGCCAACATCGCATTGATTCATTATGCAGATGGTGAAAAACGTTATATTTTAGCCCCTAAAGGTTTGAAAGTTGGGATGACCGTTGAAAGTGGCGATCAAGCCGATATTCAAATCGGAAATGCTAAAATCTTGAAAAACATTCCTGTTGGTACAACTGTACACAACATTGAACTCACGCCACAAAAAGGCGGACAACTTGTTCGTAGTGCGGGGACTCGTGCTCAAATTCTTGGACGCGAAGACAAGTACGTACTTGTAAAACTTGCAAGTGGTGAAGTGAGAAAAATCCTCGGAACCTGCCGCGCCACTATTGGTGTTGTAGGGAATGAAGACCATGAACTTGTTAATGTTGGTAAAGCGGGTCGTAACCGCTATAAAGGTATTAAACCTACAGTACGCGGTTCTGTTATGAACCCGACTGACCACCCACACGGTGGTGGAGAAGGACGTCAACCAATTGGTATGCCTTCACCAGTATCCCCATGGGGTAAAAAGACACTCGGTCTTAAAACTCGTAAAAAGAAAAAAGCAAGTAGTCGTCTAATCGTAAGACGTAAGAAAAAATAGGAAAGGAGGAACTCATTTATGGCACGTTCAGTTAAAAAAGGACCATTTTGTGACGAGCACCTAATGAACAAAGTGGAGAAAATGAACCAAGAAAGTAAGAAAAAGGTAATTCAAACGTGGTCAAGACGATCAACAATTTTCCCGGATTTCGTCGGACATACTATTGCAGTATACAACGGAAAGGAACATGTCCCTGTATATGTTACAGAAGATATGGTCGGCCACAAACTAGGAGAGTTCGCTCCTACCAGAACATATCGTGGACACGAAAAAGACAAGAAAGCTAAGAGAAAGTAGAGGAGGATATTATGGAAGCTAAAGCACAAGCCAAGACAGTTCGCATATCTTCTCGCAAAGTTCAACTAGTCATTGACCTTATCCGTGGTAAAAATGTCGGCGAAGCGTTTGCGATTTTGGCACACACGCCAAAAGCTGCTGCCCCAATGGTTACAAAACTTTTGAAATCAGCAGTTGCGAATGCAGAACACAACTATGACATGGATGTAGAAAATCTATATATCAAAGAAATCTTTGTCGGCGAGGGGCCAACGATGAAACGTATTAGACCCCGTGCCCAAGGAAGTGCCACACAAATCTTGAAAAGAACCAGCCACACTACAGTTGTAGTGGCTGAGAAAGAGTAAAGGAGGGAATCTAATGGGTCAAAAAGTAAATCCAGTCGGACTACGAGTTGGAATTATTCGAGATTGGGATTCTCGTTGGTACGCCAATAAAAATGATGTTGCCGATCTTTTGCATGAAGATATTAAAATTCGTGAATTATTAGAAGAACTATATGTAAACTCTGCAGTAAGCAGAATTGAAATAGAACGCTTGAAGAACCGTATCGTTATTACAGTGCATACCGCTAAACCTGGTATGGTAATCGGACGTGAAGGTTCTGTGAAAAAACAAGTTGTTGCTAAATTAAAAGAATTGACAAACAAAGAAATCATCTTAAATGTAGTTGAAATCAAGAAACCTGAACTTGACGCTAAATTAGTTGCTGAAAGTATTGCTAAGCAGCTTGAAAACCGCGCGTCTTTCCGCCGTGTACAAAAAATGGCAATCCAACGCGCTATGCGCAGTGGAGCCAAAGGGTGTAGAACGCTAGTTTCCGGACGTTTAGGTGGAGCAGAGATGGCTCGCAGCGAGGGGTATAATGAAGGAAATGTACCACTTCATACTTTGCGTGCAGACATCGACTATTCAAATGTAGAAGCTCGCACCACTTACGGTAAATTAGGTGTTAAAGTTTGGATCTACAAAGGTGAAATTCTGCCTAAGAAAAGGGGGGCCAATTAATTATGTTAATTCCTAAAAGAACAAAATACAGACGCCCTCACCGTGTATCATATGAAGGAAAAGCTAAAGGCGGAACAACAGTAAGCTTTGGTGATTATGGACTTCAATCGCTGGAAGGCGCTTGGATTACTAACCGCCAAATTGAATCCGCTCGTATCGCGATCAACCGTTACATGAAGCGTCAAGGTAAAGTATGGATCAGAATTTTCCCACATATGGCCAAGACGGCTAAACCATTAGAAGTTCGTATGGGGTCCGGTAAAGGGTCTCCTGAAAGCTTCGTTGCAGTCGTTAAAGAGGGAACTGTAATGTTAGAAGTTGCAGGTGTCACTGAAGAAGTAGCTAATGAAGCTCTTCGTTTGGCTGCTCATAAGTTGCCTGTCAAAACGAAAGTGATTAAGAAAGAAAGTGGTGATTTTAGTGAAAACTAATGATATTCGTGAAATGGATACAGCTAAAATCAACGAAGAAATAGTTACATTAAAAAAAGAATTGTTCGATCTTCGTTTTCAACAAGCGACCGGACAACTCGAAAACACAGCTCGTATAAGTAATGTTAAAAAGGCTATTGCGCGTATGAAAACCGTTCTAAACGAGCGCGATGCCAAATAGGACGAGAGGAGAATTTTATGGAACGTAATGATCGTAGAATCCTAACTGGAACTGTTGTCGCACAAAACGCGGATAAAACAATTGCGGTTATGGTTGAAAACTATATCAAACATCCAAAATATGGAAAGCGCGTCAAGCAATCTAAAAAGTTTGCGACGCACGACGAGAACAATCAAGCGAAAGTCGGAGATGTTGTCAAGATTATGGAAACTCGTCCATTATCAAAAACAAAACGCTTCCGTCTGCTTGAAATCGTAGAAAGCAAGGTTCTCGTTTAGTAGAGCTAAAAGGAGGTTCTTAGGATGATTCAACAGGAATCAAGATTAAAAGTCGCTGACAATTCCGGTGCAAGAGAAATACTAGCCGTCAAGATCCTCGGCGGAACCGGTAGAAAATATGCATCAATTGGAGATATCATCACTGCGACAGTTAAACATGCCACACCAGGTGGCCAAGTCAAAAAAGGTGATATCGTTAAAGCCGTAATCGTCCGCACAGCTAAAGAAGTGCGTCGTAAAGACGGAACATATATTAAATTCGACGACAACGCTGCTGTCATCGTGCGTGATGACAAATCACCACGTGGAACCCGTATTTTCGGACCGGTAGCGAGAGAGTTACGTGAAGAAGGATTCATGAAAATCCTATCACTAGCTCCGGAAGTACTATAAAAGAGTAGGAGGAAGACGTATGAAAATCAAAAAGGGTGATACTGTCCGTGTTATCTCTGGTGAAGACCGAGGTAAAGAAGGCAACGTCATCAAAACCTATCCCAAGGCAAACCGTGTCTTGATCGAAGGCGTCAATATCGTCAAGAAAAACCAAAAGCCTACTCAAGCAAACCCTGATGGGGGCATCTTAGAATTTGAAGCGCCAATTCACGCATCAAACGTGATGCTCGTTGATAAAAAAGGTACAACAAGAGTAGGATTTAAAACAATTACAGAAACTGAAAAGAAAAAAGAAGTAACTAGAAAAGTTCGTGTATCGAAAAAAACCGGTGAGGTTTTAGACTAATAGAAAGGAGGCATTAGTGGATGAATCGTTTAAAAGAAAGATACAATGAAGAAATTCGTCCTTCACTTGTAGAGAAGTTCGATTACTCATCAATAATGCAAGCACCAAAAATCGAAAAAGTCGTTATCAATATCGGAGTTGGAGACGCAGTCGACAACACTAAAGTATTAGATGACGCAGTTGAAGAACTTACACAGCTCGCAGGACAAAAACCAGTAATTACTCGCGCAAAAAAATCCATTGCAGGATTTAAACTTAGAGAAGGCATGGCAATAGGTGCGAAGGTCACCCTTCGTGGCGAAAGAATGTATGACTTCCTCGATAAATTAATGAATATTGCGCTTCCACGTGTGCGTGACTTTCAAGGGGTTAGTCCTAAAGCCTTTGACGGTAGAGGGAACTACACACTTGGCGTAAAAGAACAACTCATTTTCCCTGAGATCGATTACGATAAAGTTAACCGTGTCCGCGGAATGGACATTGTCATTGTGACAACGGCTCAAAGTGATGTCGAAGCAAAAGAACTTCTAACGCATCTCGGTATGCCGTTTAGAAAAAATTAAGGAGGCTATTTATGGCTAAAAAATCAATGATCGCAAAGCAAAAACGCCCACAAAAGTTTCAAGTCAGGGAATACACCAGATGCGAACGCTGTGGTCGTCCACATGCCGTGATCCGCAAATTCAAATTGTGCCGTATTTGTTTCCGTGAACTAGCATATAAAGGACAAATACCTGGCGTTAAAAAAGCAAGTTGGTAAAAATTAAATTCCTTATATTGGGAGGAGGCAATTCAATATGGTAATGACAGATCCTATTGCTGATATGTTAACGCGTATTAGAAACGCGAATCAAATGAAAGCTCAAACAGTCGATATGCCAGCAAGCAAAGTTAAAAAACAAGTGCTTGAGCTATTACGCGATGAAGGATATATTGCAAAAGTAGAAGAAATTAAAGGAAAGCCGGTCAACACATTACGTGCGACCCTTCGCTACGTTCAAAACGAACGTGTTGTTAAAGGATTGAAACGTATTTCAAAACCCGGTTTGAAAGTATACGCTAAGAGCGGTGAGATTCCAAAAGTCCTCAATGGTCTAGGTATCGCCGTAATTTCAACATCTAAAGGTATTATTACAGACCGAGAAGCTCGCAAACAAAATGTCGGCGGCGAAATCTTGGCATACGTATGGTAATTAAATAAAGGAGGTACAAACCATGAGTCGTATTGGGAATAAACCAATAAACTTACCTCAAGGCGTTACAGCAACACTGGAAAACCAGGTTGTCACTGTAAAGGGCCCTAAAGGAACGTTAAGCATGACTGCACACGAGTCAATGAACATTAACATCGATGACGATGCGATTACTGTTCAAAGACTAGATGATACAAAAACTCAACGCACATTGCACGGTACTACCCGTTCACTTCTTGTCAATTTAGTCGAGGGTGTTACTGAAGGCTTTAAAAAACAACTAAAAATGGTTGGTGTCGGTTATCGTGCCCAAATGCGTGGCAATAAACTCGTAATCAACGCGGGGTATTCAAACCCTGTTGAAATGGATATTCCTGAAGGCATCACAGTTGAAGTATTGAAAAATACCAACATCACAGTCTCAGGAATTAACAAGCAGCTTGTTGGTGAATATGCTGCAAACGTACGTGCTGTACGCAAACCGGAACCTTACCTAGGTAAAGGAATTCGCTACATCGATGAACAAGTACGTCGTAAAGAAGGAAAAACTGCTAAATAGTAGTTAGGAGTGACGAAGATGATTAACAAAATATCTAGAAATCAAATGCGCAAGAAAAGACATTTGAGAGCGAGACAAACATTAGTCGGAACAGCTTTGCGTCCACGTCTTAGTGTTTTCCGTTCAAACAAACATATTTACGCACAATTGATAAACGATGTCAGTGGAGAAACACTCGCGAGTGCATCTACACTTGAAAAAGAATCAGCTACTGAAAACAAGAGTAATGTTGAAGGTGCAACGTTTGTAGGAGAAAACCTTGCAAAACGCGCCATTGAAAAAGACATTAAAAAAGTTGTTTTTGATCGTAGTGGATATCGTTATCACAGACGCATCAAAGCATTAGCTGACGCTGCCCGCAGTGCAGGATTAGAATTCTAATAAGGAGGTAAGCCAATGCAAAGAAATCGTAAGAAACGCAAAAAAGAAGAAAACATTTATGAAGAACGCGTAGTAGATATCGCCCGTGTCACAAAAGTTGTCAAGGGTGGACGTCGTTTCCGTTTCTCTGCCTTAGTCGTTGTCGGCGACAAAAAAGGACAAGTGGGATTCGGAACCGGAAAAGCGCAAGAAGTACCTGACGCTATTAAAAAAGCGATTGAAGAAGCAAAGAAAAACTTTGTTAAAGTACCAATGTACGGCAACACCATTCCTCATGAAATTACAGGGATTCATGGTGGAGGCCGCGTATTCCTTAAACCGGCTGCGGAAGGTTCTGGTGTTATCGCCGGAGGTCCAGTACGTGCCGTAGTAGAAGCCGCTGGTGTGGCGGACATTCTATCGAAATCACTAGGCTCTGATTCCCCAATTAATATCATTCGTGCGACATTCAACGCGATCGATAATTTACGTACTGCTGAGCAAGTTGCTCGCACACGTGGAAAAACTGCCAAGGAGATACTTTCATAATGAAAAACTTGGAAATCACATTAAAGAAGAGTCTAATCAGAACCACACCAACACAAAGAAAAACAGCCCAAGCATTGGGCTTAACTAAAATCAACAGATCAGTTGTACGCAAAGACACTGAAACCACTAGAGGCATGGTTAGAATCGTTGCTCACCTAGTGGAAGTTGTTGAAAAATAGGAGGGACTCAGTATGAACTTACACGAACTCAAACCTACGCCCGGTTCAACAAGAAATCGTAAACGTGTCGGACGCGGAATGTCTAGTGGAAATGGTAAGACAGCTGGACGCGGTCATAACGGTCAAAACTCACGTTCAGGCGGACGCGTTCGTCTTGGTTTTGAAGGTGGACAAACACCCCTTTACAAACGACTTCGTAAAGTCGGTTTCAAAAACCCACATCGTAAAGAATATGCAACCGTTAATATCGAACGTTTAAACAAATACGAAGACGGTACAGTCATTACACCAGAAGTATTACTTAACGATCGTCTTATCTCAAAAATTGAAGCCGGTGTCAAAATTCTCGGAAACGGGAAGCTTGAAAAGAAACTCACTGTTAAAGCAAACAAATTCACGGCATCAGCCGAAGAAAAAATCAAGGCTGCTGGTGGAACACTCGAGGTGATTTGATGGAGACAATCAAAGCGGTATTCAAGAACACAAGCCTGATGAAAAAAATTCTTTTCACATTAATGGTCTTTTTAATCTACCGTTTTGCAACGTATATTCATGTCCCACTCATTAACCCCGCCGTCATCACGCAGGTCTTTGAAGATCGTTTTGGTGAAGCGGGATTCTTCGGTATTATGGACGCCTTTACTGGGAGCGCCCTATCGAACTATTCGATTATCGCTTTAGGAATAGGTCCATACATTACTGCATCCATTGTTATTAACTTACTACAAATGGATATCGTTCCAATCCTTAAGGAATGGAGCCAAGAAGGTGAAACAGGAAAACAAAAAATCAACCAAGTGACACGTTATCTAGCTTTAGGGCTTGCGTTTATTCAATCGCTCGGGATGACTTATGGTTTCGCATTGACCGGAGATTCTATCTTTGATATCGGTGTTGACGCGAACTTCCTTACTTACACTTATTTGGCATTAATTATGACAGCTGGTACGGCATTCTTGCTATGGCTTGCTGATCAAATCACCCTTAAAGGAATCGGAAACGGAACGTCGATGATTATCGTCGCAGGGATTATTGCCGGACTTCCGGGTATGTTCACATCATTGACCCAAGAATATGTTATCGGATCAGGAACTGGTGCGATGGATTATACTATCTTTGGTGTCGTTGTACTCATGTACATCCTTATTATTGTCGGTGTGACGTATATGCAATCAGCGACAAGAAATATTCCTGTTCAATATTCAAACCGACCAACAAGCTCTAAATTTAAAGGTAAATCAGGATCTAATATTCCCTTGAAGATAAATTCAGCGGGTGTTATTCCAGTTATCTTCGCAGTGACCATCTTGTCATTGCCGCAAACGATTTTGAGCTTTGTGCCGCAAATTCAACAATCGACTGCGGGTCTATGGTTGAATGAAATGTTCAACTATCAACGCCCACTAGGATATGTTGTATATGCCACATTAATTGTTGTATTTACATTCTTTTATTCCTTTGTTCAAATCAATCCGGAGAAAATTTCGGATAACTTACAAAAACAAAATGCCTTTGTTCCAGGCGTACGTCCTGGGATTGAAACTGAAAACTACGTCTCAAAACTGTTGTTTAAAATAACGGTTGTTGGCGCGACATATCTGTTAATTGTTGCATCCATTCCAATTTTTGTAGGCGCTATTTTCGGACTTCCACCTTATATTCAAATTGGCGGAACATCTATCTTGATTGTTGTCGGGGTCGCTATTGAGACTACCAAACAAATTAAAACCGATGTTCAAGGCAAAAGCTATAGTGGATTCATAAGATAAGGGGGCATTAACGTGAAACTTCTAGTGATGGGCCCCCCAGGTGCTGGAAAGGGCAGTCAATCTCGGAAGTTGGTTAAAGAATTTAACCTGACCAACATCTCAACGGGAGAAATGTTCAGACAATCTTATGAGCGCGGTGAAAATCTTGGGATTGAAGCCATGAAATTCATCGATAATGGCAATCTCGTCAGTGATGAGATTACCAATGAAATTGTTAGAAAGCGTCTGTTTGAAGAGGGCAAAGAAGAAGATTTTCTGCTTGATGGTTACCCTCGTACGGTTGCACAAGCCAAAGCGCTCGATGGCATGCTTAATGAAATGAACGCGAAACTCGATGCGGTGATCAACATCGTTGTCGATAAAGAAAATATTCTCGAACGCATGGTAGGCCGCAGAGTTTGCCGTAAATGTGGATATACTTACCACACAAAGTTCAAACCCTCTCATCAAGAGGGCGTGTGCGATAAATGTGGTGGCGAACTTTATCAAAGAGTTGATGATCAACTCGAGTCAGTCCGCAATCGTTTAAAGATTTATGAAGAAAAAACTAGACCAATCATTGATTACTATAAAGGTCGCGGTGTACTATTAAACATCAACGGCATGCAGTCGTTTGAAGCTGTTTATCGCGATATCAAAAAAGCATTGAGGGATATCACGTGATTACACGAAAAAGCACACGCGAAATTGAACTCATGAAAGAAGCTGGGCGTATTGTCGCCTTAGCACATCAAGCCGTTAAAGATAACGTCAAAGTCGGCATGAGTACCCATGATATTGATACCATAGTCGAACAAGTTGTTGTTTCAAACGGCGCCACCCCTTCCTTCAAAGGGTATGGTGGTTTCCCAGGCAGCGCATGTACATCAATCAATGAAGAAGTTGTACACGGTATTCCTTCCAAAGAACGCATCTTAAAACAAGGTGATATATTGAAGGTTGATATCGGCGCGAACTACAAAGGATATCACGGCGATTCAGCTTGGACCTACCCAGTTGGCGAGATTACCGAGGAGACGAAGCAACTGCTTGAAGTCACCGAAGCATCTCTGTTTGAAGGACTCAAACATGCCAAAGCGGGTAACCGCCTAACAGATATATCACATGCGATTCAAACGTATGCAGAATCGAAAGGCTTCAGCATTGTCCGGGAATTCGTTGGACACGGCATCGGGAAAAACTTACATGAAGACCCACAAATTCCTAATTACGGTCCCCCAGGAAAAGGTCCTACATTAAAACCTGGGATGGTACTAGCTATTGAGCCAATGGTCAACAGCGGAAAAAAAGAGGTAAAAGTCCTCTCTGATGGCTGGACAGCCGTAACCGTTGATCGATCAAATAGCGCTCATTACGAACACACAGTATTGATAACTGAAGAGTCCTATATGCTTTTAACTGTGCTAAAAGGAGGAGATCATCATGGCTAAAGAAGAAAAAATCGAAATGGAAGGTAAAATTGTCGAAGCATTACCGAACACTGAATTTTTAGTGGAACTCGACAATGGCCATAAGATTAAAGCTCACGTTTCGGGTAAAATCCGTATGTATTACATACGCATTCTACCTGGTGACAAAGTAACGGTTGAACTCTCACCGTATGATTTAACACGTGGGCGCATAACGTATCGCCACAAATAATTATTTATTGAGAGGCTCCAAAGGAGGAAATTTAAATGAAAGTAAGACCATCTGTAAAAAAAATATGTGATAAATGCAAAGTAATCAAGCGCAAGGGAAAAGTCATGGTTATTTGCGACAATCCAAAGCATAAACAAAGACAAGGTTAATAGGAGGTGCATGTATGGCACGTATCGCAGGAGTAGACATCCCCAGAGAAAAACGTATCGTAATTTCATTAACATATATTTTCGGAATCGGTAGAAATTTGTCACAAGACATTTTAGCTGAAGCGAAAGTCGATGAGAACACTCGTACTAGAGATCTTAGTGACGACGAACTCAAACGCATTCGTGAAGCGGTATCCGCACGAAAAACCGAAGGAGACCTTAGACGCGAGGTATCTCTAAATATTAAACGATTACAAGAAATCGGAAGTTATCGAGGAATGCGTCATCGTAGAAAGCTACCAGTTCGTGGTCAAAAAACTCGCAACAATGCCCGTACACGTAAAGGACCAAAGAAAACTGTAGCTAAGAAGAAGAAATAGGAGGCGAGATTAAATGGCACGTAAAAGTAAAACAAGAACTAAACGTCGCGCAAAGAAAAATATTCCTTCCGGAGTTGCACACATTCATTCGACTTTTAATAATACAATCATCACAGTGACTGATCCAAACGGTAATGCAATCGCTTGGACAAGTGCAGGCGCTCTAGGATTTAAAGGAAGCCGTAAATCAACACCATATGCTGCACAAATCGCCAGCGAAGCTTGTGCAAAGGCCGCCATGGAACATGGTGTTCAAAAAGTAGAAGTTTCAGTCAAAGGACCGGGTCCTGGACGTGAAGCAGCAATTCGCTCATTACAAACCGCGGGATTAGAAATTACAGCGATTAAAGATGAAACACCAATTCCACACAACGGATGTCGTCCACCAAAACGACCTCGTGGATAGTTTTGAAACAAAACAAGGGAGGTTGTTCATTTGAAAGATCTAAAATTTGAAAAACCAGAAACGAAAATCATATCAGACGGTGACACGAAAGGTGAATTTGAAATCACCCCATTGGAACGAGGCTATGGCATTACTTTAGGTAACGCATTACGCCGTATCCTACTTTCAAGCTTACCGGGCGCCGCAATTGTTAACGCACAAATAGATGGCGTTCAACATGAGTTCTCCTCATTGGACGGCGTTATAGAAGACATCACCACCATTGTTTTGAATCTTAAAGATGTGGTCATGACCATCGACAGTGACGATCCCAATGCGGAACGCACACTCGAGATTGATGTGGAAGACCCTAAAGATATCACAGCCGGAGACATTATTGTCAAAGGTATGGATGACGATGTCACCATCGTTAATAAAGACCAGCATATTGCAACGCTTACAAAAGGACATTTCCGTGCTGTATTGACTGCCCGCAAAGGGATTGGTTATGTTAGCGCAGAGAAAAACAAGGTCTTTAATAAAGCGGTTGGTGTAATTCCAATCGACAGTATCTACACCCCAGTTCAACGTGTTAAATACGACGTTGAGAAGACTCGTGTTGAAGAAAGTGCAGATTTTGATAAACTCTACATCGAACTCGAAACTAACGGGTCAATCACGCCTAAAGAAGCACTGGGTGTCGCTGCTAAGATGATGATCAGTCACCTTGACTTGGTCGTTGAACTTAGCGAAAAAGCGAAAGAAGAAGATTACATGGTTGAAAGAGAGTCCGAACAAAACTCTCAAATTCTAGAAATGCAAATCGAAGATTTAGATTTATCGGTTCGTAGTTACAACTGCTTAAAACGCGCAGGGATCAATACCGTCCAAGAACTGACACACAAAACTGAAGAAGACATGATGAAAGTTCGCAATCTCGGTAAAAAATCCCTCAAAGAAGTTAAGCAGAAACTCGAAGATCTCGATCTTTCTCTTGCAAGACATTCATAGGAGGTTTATACAATGGCTACTTATCGTAAACTAAACCGTAGAAGCGATCAGCGTAAAGCGATGCTCCGCGACTTGGTTACTGCGCTCATTACGCATGAACGCATCGAAACCACACATAAAAAAGCCAAAGAGCTTAGTCGCTTGATGGATAAGATGATTACATTAGGTAAGAAAAACACGCTAGAATCACGTAGAGATGCGGCCAAAACGGTCCGTTTCACTGAAACTGATTCAGGGAAAAACGCTTTACAAAAACTGTTTGAAGACATTGCACCGCGTTTTGAAAACCGTAACGGTGGATATACGCGTATTCTCAAAAAAGGTCCTCGTCGTGGGGATGCTACTGAGATGGCAATCATTGAGATAGTTGAATAATCACGAAATTGTGAATTCATAACGGTGGCACCTTTGTGTGCCACTTTTTTTATATTTAAATACTTCGCAATTTAGGGGCAAATTTGATATAATGGTTACGATTTTGAGGAGTTGATGTCTCGATGAAACCGATAATAGAAATCAAAGATGTTTCATTCGCATATTCAAAGCAACAAGACGTTTTAAAAAACGTTAATTTAACCATACAAAAAGGGGAATGGATTACTATTCTCGGGCACAATGGGAGTGGCAAAAGTACCCTATCAAAATTATTGATAGGCTTATTAAAAGCAAAAACAGGTACCATTCATGTCGATGGCATTGAACTTAACGAAGACAGTGTCTATGACATTCGCAAAAAAATAGGCATCGTTTTTCAAAATCCTGACAATCAATTTGTCGGTGTTACGGTTCGTGATGACATTGCCTTTGGACTTGAAAATTTACAAATCCCCCGCGAAGAAATGATTGAACGTATTGATAAATTCAGCAAAAAAGTAGATATGTTCGAATACTTAAATAAAGAACCCCAACAGCTTTCAGGGGGACAAAAACAACGCGTAGCCATTGCCGGCATTCTCGCGATGAAAACCGATGTGATTATCTTTGATGAATCCACCAGTATGCTCGACCCCAAAGGCCGTAAAAAAATCTTGGAATACATGAAACAACTCAATGATGAAGGCACAACCATTATAACGATTACTCATGATATGAAAGAAGCCGTATCAAGTGATCGTGTCGTCGTACTGAAACACGGCGAAATATTGAAAGTTGATACCTCAACAAACATACTACGCGACAAAACAACCCTTGAACAATCTAATTTGGAGCTCTTACTTCCCTTGGAATTGCTCCATTATATGGATTCAAATAACGTTGACCATCAATCCTTGAAGGACTTTTTATGGGCATCAAGTTTGAACGTGTAAGTTATCAATACCAAGGGATCGATCAGCGAGGCTATCTCGCCATCGGAGACATCAATCTTTCAATAAATGCAGCCGGAGAATTCATTACACTAATCGGTGAAACTGGCAGTGGAAAAAGTACGCTGGTTCAACATATGAATGCTTTGTTGTTACCAACAGAAGGTCGAATGAAATTATTCGGTCTGACCATCGATAAAAATACTAAGAAAAACAAAAAAATAAAACTCAATCCAATTCGAAAAAAAGTAGGACTTGTTTTTCAGTTCCCGGAATATCAACTGTTTGAAGAAACCGTTCTGAAAGACATTATTTTCGGTCCGAAAAACTTTGGAGTATCCGAAGAAGAAGCAATTAAACGCGCTAAAAAAATGATTGAAGTTGTTGGGCTTGATGAAAGCTACTTATCAAGAAGTCCGTTTAACTTATCAGGTGGTGAAAAAAAACGTGTTTCTATCGCTGGTATTCTTGCGATGGAACCGGATGTGTTGATTCTTGATGAACCAACGAGTGGACTTGACCCAATGGGAAGAAACGCTTTACTTGAAGTGTTTTATGATATTCATAAGACTCTGAATAAAACCGTCATTATCATTACCCATGATATGAATACGGTCTATGAGTATGCACAACGTGCTCTCGTTATGCGAGAAGGTGTCCTTGTGTATGATGGGGATCCATTACAGTTGTTCTCAAAAAAGAATATTGATAATTGGAATTTGGAAACCCCAGATATTTTAGCATTAAGCAAGGCAATGGAGACCAAGTTTGACATTACTTTCTCGACACCACCACGTAGTCGAAAAGCGTTATTTACGGAAATAAAGGAGGTCCTTAAATGAAGAATATAGTCATTGGACGTTATGTTCCCGGCAAAGGATTCCTTTATGATTTAGACCCGCGCACAAAACTGATTGCCTTACTAGTGTTAATGGCCGCAACGTTTATCATCGATGAGCTTATTCATATGGCAGCCGCGATATTGTTAATAGGCGTTATTCTTGTCATTGGCCGCATCAGTGTAAAACGTGTCTATCTAGGGTTGAGACCGTTATTATTCTTATTAATATTTACATTCGCTTTTCAGATTTTATTTAATACACAAGGAGACTTATTGTTTGAAACGCCACTTTATTATTCACCCATAACATTAGGATTGGTTGTAGTAATCGTCTTGATATGGGGATTTACTAAGCGTTTCATTAAATTTAAATTACTGTATTTCTTAGCGACTGTGTTTCTATCACTTTTCGTATTGAATACATTCACAGAACCACTTGTCTTTGCCACAGGAACATTCAGTATATATGAAGACGCCCTTGAGATGGCATTATTTATTATGTTGCGACTGATTATCATCGTGACGCTTTCTACTATCCTTACCATTACAACCAAGCCAACCGATTTGAATCTTGGCCTTGAATCAGTTCTCAAACCGCTTAAAGTTATACGTGTTAATACCGAAGAAATTGCGATGATTATATCCATTGCCTTGCGTTATATTCCCACCTTGCTCGATGAAGCGAACAAAATTATGCTTGCCCAAGCTTCTAGAGGGGTTGATTTCCAAGAAGGAAAACTAAAAGAAAAAGTCATGCAGATTGTCTCATTGTTAGTGCCAATGTTTATTATTTCCTTTAAACGGAGTGATGAGTTGGCCAATGCCATGGAAGCGCGCAGTTTTATCCCGGGACATCCACGGACACGTCTACATCTTCTTACCTGGAAAACATTAGACACTGTCGTGCTTGTAGTCAGTCTAACACTCCTTATTTCTAGCATCAGTATCAGAGTGTTCTTATGATCCAACAATTTTTTGAGGCCATCGCCACTAAGGATGTCCCTACCCTCCATAAAATGTTTGATAGTCCTGTCTTCTTCCGTGATAAAGATAAAACAATCTATACTGATCCTGAGATTATTACCGAAAAACTTTTAACATATCACACCTGTCATTTTGATCAAATCGTTCCTTATGAATCGTTAAATATTGTTCGCTTATCAAAACAGTTGTTTATGAAAGTTAAAACCAAAAATAATGCTATTTCGAAAATTTACCTTAGAGAAGTGCCCGAGGGTCAAAAACGTTTGCGCATAGATTTTTCCTATGATGGGTCTCATTATTATGGCTTGCAACGTCAACCTACAAAGCAACCAACTATTCAAAAAGAAATAGAGAAGGTCTTAAAACATATATTGCAGCACGATTTAACCGCCATATTTGCAGGCCGCACAGACAAAGGGGTTCATGCGCTTCATCAAGTTGCCCATTGCGACAGCACATCCCCAATACCAACTAAAACAATCCTGCAACTGATGAATAAGATGTTGCCTAATGATATTCATATACATACTGTCTCAGAGGTACCACCGGTTTTCCATGCCCGTTACGACTGTTTAAGAAAAACCTACCTCTACATATTAGCACATGAGAAAAAACCGTTTGACGCCCATTATACCCACATTGTGGATGCTGTAAATATTGATAGACTCAAGGCCTTGCTCAATCAGTTAAAAGGCACTCATGATTTTATTGGTTTTTCCAAGTTATCTGCTGGAAAACCAACAATTAGAACAATTGACGCCATAGATGTTAAATCGTTCAACCAACAAACGCATATTGAACTGACCTCAAAAGGGTTTTTACGTCATATGGTCCGTATAATTGTCGGGAACGCTTTAAAGGATTTATTCCAAGAGACTTCTACGATTAAGGACGCATTGTCGAATCCTTCCAAAAACAATATTAAGTACATGGCTCCACCACAGGGGTTGTACTTAAAAAAACTTCAATATTAAAAAATAATTTTCTCCTACAGGTGAAAATTATTTTTTTTTAATGAATAAGGCGGATAATTCAAATTTAGATTTGTAATACGGGTTTAAACGTTGTATTCTATAAACGTACTAAACAAAAGGGTGTGAGTATTATGAAAAAAAGGTCTGATACGAATGCGGTAGGCATGTTTGTGCTATTGCTTCTTTTTTGGATGATTATCGCTTCAGAGTTATCTTTTTTACAACTTTTTGTCGGTGTTTTAGCTTCAGGATTTATTGTCATTTACGGATGGGATTTACTTTTTAATCGCCAACAACACACCAAACTGACTTTAAGAAGTCTTAAAGCCTTTATTGTGTTGTTTTTTATATTGCTAAAAGAGATGATTATTGCGAATATCAATGTCGCATTAATTGTGCTTTCGCCCAAAATGCCGATCAGTCCCAAAATAGTGAAGATTAAACAACCACTCAAAAAGGATTTGAACCGAGCATTGTATGGGAATTTCATTACATTGACTCCTGGAACACTGACTATCGATACAACTGAAGATTATGTTATTGTGCATGGATTAACTGAACATCATGTTGATGCATTAACACATAGTCCGCTTCAAAAAGCGTTCATTAATTTTGAGGGGGATAAACATGACTAATTTCATTTATTTTTCGATTGTATTCTTGATCGTTCTTGGGTTTGTAGCGCTTTATCGTGCTTATAAGGGTCCACAAGCATCAGATAGAGTTGTAGCGATTAACGTTATCACCACAAAAGCGGTGACGATTATTGTGTTGATTGCGGTTATCACAGCTCAAGATTCTTACTTGAATGTCGCACTGCTTTATGCGTTGGTGGGATTTATGACGACCATCGGGGTTGGCAAATATTTAATGAAAGGCAAACTTGGATAGGTGATTTTATGGATATTTTAGTGCATACCATCGTTATCATTTTTATTGTTTTAGGTTTGTTTTTCTTTATGGTTGGGACTGTTGGATTGATTCGGTTGCCTGATGCATTTACACGAATGCATGCGACGACGAAATGCGATACATTAGGTGCAGGCTTAGTACTGCTTGGGGTTATCATCTGGCAAGGTTTTGGTTTTGTCAGTTTGAATGTTTTAGTTATTTTAACGTTTATTTGGCTGACGAATCCGACCGCTGCGCATTTTATTGCGAAAACGCAGTACCAACTTGATCAACAAAACACGAAGGATAAGGAGGAATCACTATGATTGTATTAAATGTTATGATTGTGATTTTTCTTATTGTAGCGGCTTTGGCCATTGAACGCACAAAAGATTTGTTAAGTGCAGTGATTATTTTTTCAGTTTACTCACTGATGATGTCGGTGCTATGGTTGATTTTAAAAACCCCTGATGTTGCTTTGACAGAAGCGGCGATTGGGGCCGGGGTAACCTCTATATTGTTTATTGCAGTAATAAGTCGCACCCAGAGGTATGAAAAATGAAAAAACCATTTATTATGCTTATGTTTATTGCGTTATTTGTAGTCTTAGTAATCAATATTATGCGCATGCCTGCCGGGCTTGGAACGGATAGTTTATCGTATAATGATGCCACAGAACATTATATACAATACTCTGCGGAAGAGACAGGGGTTACGAATATTATCGCCGCAATATTAACGGATTACAGAGCGTTTGATACGTTAGGTGAAACCATTATACTGTTTACTTCTATTGTGGCTGTCATATCTGTGTTACGACCCGATAAAAAGCCTGAAAATGAGGGGCGTGTTTCTCATGAATGATATTATTGTCAAGAGTATCACGCGTCTTGTAATTCCTTTTTTACAACTTTATGGGATTTATATCATCTTACATGGTCATATTTCACCGGGTGGTGGTTTTTCCGGTGGCGCATTGATTGGGAGTTCTTTAATACTATATACACTTGTTTTTGGGGTGGACCGTGCTCAAAAAAAGTTTTCGCATCGTGTGAGTGAGATTGCGGAAAGTGGTGGCATCTTGCTTTATTTGTTTGTCGGGGCATTAGGCATTGCCTTGACAGGTAATTTCCTAAGCAATAAAGCCGCAGGATTTCCACTCGGTGAACTTGGGAGTTTACTTAGTGGCGGCATCATACCAGTCTTGATGATAGGGATAGGGATTAAGGTAGCTTCGACAATGATTACCTTGTTTCATGTCTTGATACAGGAGGAAAGCCAATGAATTTAGTTAATGATATCCTTGCCCATGTAAATTTTATAGGCGCCATGGCGTTATTTGTGATTGGCTTATATATGGTAGTTACGCATTCGAATCTTATTAAACGTATTATGGGGATTAATATTATGGGGACCGCAATATTTTATTTTTTCATAGCGGTTGGAAATGTTGAGGATGGTGCTCCGCCTTTATTGGATCCTGATGGCAATGCGCTCACCTTTATAAATCCATTGCCTTCAGTATTAATTCTTACTGGAATTGTCGTTGTAGTTTCTATTACGGTGTATTCACTGAGTTTAGTGGTAAGAATTTATGAAACTTATGGAACAATCGATCAAAAAGAGATGGCACAAATAGAGGCTGAAGACGATGATTGAACAATTACCGATTATTAATCTGATTTTATTACTGACGACCGCGTTGGTTATTCCATTGTTTAAAAAACAACGCTTTATGGTGACGTTGATTTTGAGTTTTGTGGTGCTTTTTATCGTGTGGTTGAGTGCGCTATATTTACTGTATCATGTCAACACAACAGGTGCTTTTTATTACCGGTTTGGTGGGTATTCTCCCACGATTGGCCTTGAATTATTAATTAATCCTTTCTCTGCTTTATTTACGTTCTTTGTGATAACTTTATTGATGATTATATTTATATACTCTACAGCGGATGCTTCTGATGGGATTCACGAACGCGAGTATGGTCGATATTATATATTGATGTTTATTTTATTGTTTGCGATGTTTGGTATTATTTACACTAATGACTTATTCAATACGTACGTGTTTATGGAAATCTTATCGATTACGACCTGTGCGATTATTTCCATTAAACGTAAGAAGAAGAATTATGCGGCGGCTTTCCGTTATGTGATGCTTAATGAAATGGGATCATTATCCTATTTGTTTGGTGTGGCACTCCTATATATGGTTACAGGGTATACAAACATTGAACTGGTTTTTCAAGGGGTTCAGGATGTTTGGGTAATCTATCCGACAAACATTATTATTGCGGCGATCTTTATGATTGTAGGCTTAGGACTTAAAGCTGCGATCTTTCCGTTGCATATTTGGTTGCCCGATGCGCATTCTGCCGCACCGAGTTCATCGAGTGCGATTTTATCCGCTATTGTGGTTAAAGTGTATTTGATTATATTAGTAAAAGTATTGTTTAGCGTTTTTGGCATCACGATTATTGAAGCGTTACATATTCCGAGTCTTCTTATGGTGATAGGAGCAGTAGGAATTGTGATGGGATCGTTTTTTGCGATTGCACAACATGATATCAAACGGATGCTAGGTTATTCTTCTGTTGCTCAAATAGGCTACATAGTGTTAGGGATTGGGTTGGCTTCCTCATTAGGGTTAAGAATAGCGTTTTATCATGTGTTTTCACATGGTATTATGAAATCCGTGCTATTTTTAAGTGTCGGAGCGGTTATATATCAGCGTAACTTAAGGAAGGTAACTGCGTATAATGGGATAGGCTATATGATGCCGTTGTCGATAGGGATGTTTACTTTAGCCGCCCTAGGTATGATTGGCATTCCACTCACTAGTGGCTTTATTTCAAAGTTTAATTTAGGCATTGCAGCACTGGATGGTGGACAGGGAATTTATATTATTATCCTTGTTGTAAGTGGTATCCTTAATGCCATCTATTATTTGCCGATTATTATTGCGGCCTTCCTACGTGAAAATCCTGAAAATCAAATTTATGTAAGTAAAGACAAAGTTCCATTGTTAATGATTATGCCTATTTTAATTTTAGGCGCGTTTATTGTTATTATCGGGGTTTACCCTGCAATTATTTTTGATTTGGTAGACAGTGCTGTGTCTACGTTTAGTTTTTAATGGGTGGTGTTTATAATGTTTCAACCAAAATATAAGTGGTATGATAATTTTACAACCTTAACAGGTGGGTTAATCATTTTGGGGGCAATAATACTGGTTTATGTCCTTGCGGGGTTAAACGGATCTTTTGGCTTGAATAATCCGTTTGAGCGCTTTACAATGCTTAAGACGCTTTCTGAGTTTAAATGGATGCCACTCTTGATTATTTTTACACCGGCTGTTGGTGGCGGGATACAACTGTTTTTCTCAAGGAAAACATGTTATTCGCGTGATACAGTCGTTATTGTCATGAGCTTTTCAACCATTTTAATGACATTACTAATGTATCCTACTGCTTTGGATGGCGGTCAATTGTTAAGTTTTCCGGGCTTTTTAGGCTTAGGGCTTAGTCTAAAAGTCGATATGCTTAGTCTTGTGATGTTGTTGATCACCTCCATTCTTTGGTTTTTGGTGATGGTTTACGCGCATGCTTACATGATTAAAGAAAAACGATGCAATCGTTTCTTTTTCTTCATGGCGCTCACGTATAGTTCTGTACTGGGAACGTTAGTTTCAGCCGATCTATTAACGATGTTTTTGTTTTTTGAAATGATGACGATTACTTCATATATGCTTGTGACGCATGGTCAAAAAGAAGAATCCTATAGTGCTGGTTATAATTATATTTTTATGGGGCTATTAGGAGGCTTTGCGATTTTTGTGGCACTTGTTTTGATGGTTGTTTATGTCGGAGATTTGTCTTTTACCTCAGCGATCGTTGCACTGCAAGCTACCGGCAGTATTCGTTATTGGATTATTGGTTTGTTGGTCATGGGCTTTGGAATCAAAGCGGGGATGGCGCCTGTGCATGTTTGGTTACCTAGAGCCCATCCCGTTGCCCCAACGCCAGCAAGCGCATTGCTTTCAGGGATTATGATTAAGGTTGGTGCATATGGCGTTTTACGAGTGGCAACCAGTTATTATTTCCCAGTGAAAAATACAGTTGATTCACGGTTCGATCCGATATGGCTGACAAGTGAGACTATCGGTTTTTCGATTATATGGCTCGGCATGATTACGATGGCAATTGGGGTGTTTTTAGCCTTGCAACAATCCAACATCAAACGGATGCTGGCGTATCATTCGATTTCTCAAATGGGGTATATAGTTATGGGGATTGGGGTAGCCCTCTATTTGGGATATTATGGTGCAATGGGCTTTGCGGGCAGTTTATATCATATTATTAATCATGCCTTGTTTAAATCATTATTGTTTATGGTGGCTGGTTCTGTTTATCTGCATACCAGAGAAAATGATATGTATAAACTTGGTGGGCTATGGCGTAAATTACCCTTAAGTGCCACTGTTGCGTTAATTGCGGCTTTAGGCATAAGTGGTATTCCTTTGTTTAATGGATTTGTCTCTAAAACAATTCTGCATCATGGGATTGTTGAAGCGTATGAATACGGTCATGCATCTTTCCGATATGCGGAATGGATATTTATCGTGATTAGTGCAGGGACCGTGTGTTCTTTTATAAAACTGTATTATTATGTATTTTTAGGCAAAATGCCGGATATCTATAAATCCATTAAACCAAAACTTAACTCTTTAGATGTTTCGATGGCGGCGATTGCGATGATGATTCTATTTATTGGATTGAATCCATCCTTGATTTTAGATTTGTTCATTATTCCAGAACTCCGGGTAATCAGTTATGATCCTCAGTTTATCAACACCTATATTGTAGGTATGTCTGTCTTTACAGTGAGTGATATGAGTATTATGGTACCGATTGTCATATTGGGATTTTTGATATTTATCGCAGGGACTAAGTTCCATTTGTTCCATTTGAAATTACCGGGATGGCTGCGCATTGAATATATTTTCTTTTATCCATCCTTTCATTTGATGCGTGGTGCATGCAGATTGTTATATGGTGATCAATGCCCGATAGATAAAAAAGAATACTTTAAAATGGATATTAAGCATAATTATGATGTAGGATTTTTAGATCGTTTTGTGGTGTTATCACACATGTTTGACAAACGCTTTGAAAAAAAGATAATCAACAGTGACGCACTGATTTATACGATTTTAATCACTTTGGTCATTATAATTATGATGTTTGTTTAATGGCATAACGCACTTAAGTTGTGAAGGAAGAACTAATGTGTATTTATAAGACCGCCCCATTATCTAAAATGATATTTAAAAAGGGGTCAAAATATGCGATAATATATAAAAGACCATAAGGAGTGACTGCATGTGAAAAAGAAGTTTATTACCTTTGAAGGACCGGAAGGGTCTGGGAAAAGTACGGTGTTAAAAGCGGTTGAAGAAGCTTTGAAAAAAGACAATATAGATGTACTTTCTACCCGTGAACCAGGTGGAATTCGTATAAGCGAACAAATCCGTAATGTAATATTAGATGTTCACAACACTGAAATGGACGCCAGAACTGAAGCATTGTTGTATGCGGCCGCAAGACGACAACACATTGTTGAAAAAATTAACCCTGCCTTGGAAAATGGACAAGTCGTCTTGTGTGATCGTTTCATAGATTCTTCCTTGGCTTATCAAGGCTATGGCCGGCAACTTGGTAAAGACAATATTATGAATGTTAATGCGTTTGCGATTGAAAACAGAATGCCGGATTTAACGATTTTTATTGATATACCACCCCGTGTTGGGCTAGACCGAGTATTCGATAACCAACGTAATGTCGACAGACTTGACTTAGAATCTATGGACTTTCATGAACGGGTATACCTTGGGTATAAACAATTGCTGAAAGAATACCCCCAACGCATCATGGTTGTGAATGGTAATCGTCCCATTCAGGAAGTTGTCGATGATGCCTTAAGAATCATACGTAATAGCTAGAAGGTGAGTTTTATGGAGATTGATGCCTTAAGAGAAGCGCAAAAAGAAGCGTTTAAAACCCTCGAAAATAGCTTCAAGAAAAATCGTTTATCGCATGCTTATATTTTCGAAGGTGACGCAGGGACCATGAAATTCGATGCGGCCCTTTTTTTTGCTGCGAAATTATTGTGTCAGGAAACGCAAAGTCCGTGTATGGACTGTAAGCAATGTAACCGAATAAAAAACATGACACATCCTAATCTTTATGTGGTAAAACTTCGCAAAACTGAAATTGTAAAAGAGGATATCAAGGCTCTTCAAACAGAGTTCTCCAAAACGGCGCTTGAAGAAGGCCCAAAAATATATATTATTGAATCAGCCGAGCGTATGAATGCATACGCACAAAATGCGTTATTAAAGTTTTTAGAAGAACCCCACAGTGAAACCTACGCAATCTTACTAAGTGAAGACGCAAATAAAATGTTACCGACCATTCAATCACGCTCACAACGTGTGCCGTTTCATCGTCTTAGCGAATCATCAATAGAAAAACATCTTCTCCAAGAAGGGTTTGAACAGACTCAAGCACGCTTGGCTTCACGAATGCGTGCTACACTTGAGGATGCCAAAGCATTACTTGAAGATGTCTATCTTGAAGAGTTAATTGATATTGCCCATGCCATATACGATGCGTTGGCGACTAATCAGTCTGCATTAATTACGCTCCATAACGAAGCGGATCAACTATTCAACGACAAAGAAAAAGTTGATGTGTTTATTGATGTTCTCACACACTACCAAAAAGACTTGATTTATGGTAAAATAAACAATCACAACCAAATGATTTTCGCAGAGTTTATCGAGACCATAGAAACGCTTTGTGAAAAGTATTCATTGAACTATTTGATTCATGTGCTTGAAAGAATGCTTACCATTAAGGTACGTCAACGGAACCATATCAATATGCGTTTAGCATTCGACAACCTCATGATTGCTTTGGAAAGAGGAGAAGCTTATGAAAAATAAAGTTGTTGGAGTTCGTTTTAAAGAAGCGGGGAAAAAATATTATTTTGATCCGCTTGATATAGCATTAACCGTAGGAGAAAAAGTCGTCGTTGAGACAGTTCGTGGTGTTGAACTGGGAGAAGTGATGGAACCAGTTAAGACAATCGAGGAAAAATCATTGATAGCCTCACTAAAACCAATTATTCGCAAGGCTACTGATGCAGATATTAATAAAGACAAAGACAATGAAGAAGCGATTGTTCAAGTATTGAAATCGTGTCGATATCACATTAAAAACCATCAACTTGAGATGAAGTTATTGTCGGCTGAATATACGCTTGATCGTTCTAAGTTAATCATCTATTTCAACGCAGAAGGCCGCATCGACTTTCGTGATTTAGTCAAAGATCTTGCGAATGAATTTAGAGTGCGAATTGAGCTTAGACAAGTTGGTGCGCGTGACGGGGCGAAATTCCTCGGTGGTATTGGCCCGTGTGGATACTTACTATGTTGTAACGCATTTTTAGGTGAATTCGATACTGTTTCAATTAAAATGGCCAAAAACCAGAATTTATCCTTAAATCCATCCAACATCTCAGGCCTTTGTGGAAAATTACTATGTTGCATTCGCTATGAGGATGACACCTATAGTGAAATGCGTGAAGGATTACCCAAAATGATGTCTTATGTCAAAACAGCGGATGGCCGTGGGAAAGTCATCGGTGTTAATATTTTAGAGCGCCGTGTGAAAGTCCAGCTTGAAGAAACAGTAAAAGTTTTCAACGTCGAAGATTTAAAAGCCATTGAACAATATGATTCCTTGGATTTTGTAAGTAATGGCAACGGTTCTAACAATGAAGTCCCAAGAAATAATTAATCCATTACTGAATACCGGGCTTAGCATTATTCAACGTCCTGATATGTTTAATTTTTCCCTTGATTCAACACTGCTGGCCCATTTTGCGAAACCAAAGTTAACAACAACGAATCTCATCGATTTGGGATGCGGCAATGCGGCGGTTTTACTCTTTTTATCACAAAAAACGGAAGCTGCCCTTCACGGGGTAGAAATCCAACAAGATGTCTATGCACTTGCTAAACGCAATGTTGCCTTGAATGATTTAAATAACCGCATCACAATCGTAAACGACGATGTAAAACATATCATGAATCATTACGAGGATTCATCTTTTGATATGGTACTATGCAACCCACCGTTCTTTAAACATCGACCGACCAGTAATATCAACGATAGCGATTATAAAACCATCGCCCGGCACGAAGTTAAAATAACCCTCGATGATTTACTAGAGAAAGCTGCGACATTACTGAAACAAAAGGGGCGTCTCATTATGGTTCATCGTGCATCAAGACTTGCGGAGCTCTTCGAGTCTTTTAAACGGTTCAACCTTAGCCCCTCACGAATGCGCTTGGTATACACAAGAGCGCACAAAAACGCATCGATGGTCTTGATCGAAGGGATGTATCAATCCAACGCAACCCTAACAGTCGAAGCGCCCTTTATCATTCATGCTGATGCAGGATATTCAGCGGAATACCTTGAAATATTCAATGGAAAGTAGGTCGCCAATGAAAAGACATTCATCCTTTCAACATAAAACTGCGACATTATATATTGTATCGACGCCGATTGGGAATATGCAGGATATATCTTTGCGTGCGATTGACATCCTTAAGTCCGTTGACATTATACTGGCTGAGGATACGCGAAATAGTGGACAGCTTTTAAAATATCACGGCATTGATACTCCGTTAAAAAGCTATCACGAACATAATGAAACCACGATGAATCCCAAAATCATTGATAGACTTAAAGCGGATCAAACCATCGCCTTAATCTCTGATGCGGGGACCCCGCTCCTTTCTGATCCTGGAGAATCATTGGTTCGTTTGGTTCGGGCATCTGGGTTTACTGTCAGTGCCATTCCCGGAGCCAGTGCACTGCTTGCTGCGTTGGTCATGAGCGAACATGTGACGCATCCCTTTACGTTTTTAGGGTTTTTACCTCAAAAAAACAGTGCCAAGGACCAACAACTTAAACAATTAAAAACCCATCCTTATACAATGGTATTTTATGAAAGTCCCAAGCGTATTTCCAAAACTTTGAAAACAATGTATGATATATTTGGAAATAGAAACGCCACTATTGTACGGGAGTTAACGAAACTATACGAAGAAACTATTACCTTGACGCTCAATGAGCATGAGAGCGTTCCTGAGCTAAAAGGAGAAATTGTCCTCATCGTCGAAGGAGAACAAAAGGCTCCCTTGCAAGAAGGCGACATGGTTGAACATGTCGAATTACTGATTGAAGATGGCCATCGCGAAATGGACGCCATCAAACAAGTCGCAAAACTAAGACAATTGAAAAAGAATAAGGTCTATATGGCCTATCACCAACATAAATCAAGTGGAAACAACGAGGAGTGAGACCATGAATAAAACATATTATATTACGACCCCCATTTATTATCCGAGTGGAAAGCTGCACATAGGGAATACCTATACGACAGTGTTTTGCGATGCCTTACGTCGCTATAAAGATTTAAAAGGTTACGATAGTTATTATCTAACAGGAATGGACGAACATGGTAAAAAGATTGAGACTGTCGCTAAAGAACGTGACATGAGTCCTTATGATCATGTGGATGAGATGGCCAGTGATACCAAAGCACTTTGGGATCGTCTCAATATTTCTTACGACGATTTCATCCGTACCACTGAGAAGCGTCATAAAACTGTCGTGCAAAAAATCTTCGAACAATTACTGGAACAAGGCGATATTTACCTTGGAACCTATAAAGGCTATTATTGTATGCCTTGTGAATCTTTCTTTACAGATAGCCAGCTTGGTGAAAACAATACGTGTCCGGATTGCGGACGCGAAACGTCACAGCTCGAAGAAGAAAGTTACTTCTTGCGATTAAGTAAGTATCAGGATCGTCTCCTCAAGTTTATTGAGGATAATCCTGATTTCATAACCCCTGAGTCAAGAAAAAACGAAGTTCTTTCCTTCATTAAACAAGGACTTAATGATTTAAGTGTATCCCGTACGACGTTTGATTGGGGGATTAAAGTTGTCTCTAACCCTAAACATGTTGTTTATGTTTGGATTGATGCCCTTAGTAACTATATTAGTGCCCTAGGCTATAACACCAATGACGATTCGCTGTATCAAAAGTATTGGCATGGCGATGAAGTCGTTCATGTTGTCGGGAAAGATATTCTTAGATTTCACGCCATCTATTGGCCGATTATGTTAATGGCGCTTGATATTCCTGTGACATTTAAACTTCATGCCCATGGTTTTTACATGATGAAAGAAGGAAAAATGAGTAAGTCTAAAGGCGGCGTGATATATCCTGACACCATCATTAATCACTACGGCCTTGATGAACTGCGTTATTTCCTTTTACGTGAACTGCCTTATGGTTCGGATGGGGTTTTCACTCCCGAATCATTCATAGAACGTATCAATTATGATTTAGCCAATGACTTTGGTAATCTGCTTAATCGCACCATTTCTATGATTAATAAATACTTTAATGGCGCTGTTGAATATGATCCTAATGTGAATAATGAATTTGATGAAACATTGGAAACATTAATCACACAAACGGTTGCTGATTATCGTGAAAATATGGAAATATTAAAAGTCAGTGAAGCGATTAAAAGCGTTTGGAAGCTTGTGAGCCGAACCAATAAATACATCGATGAAACGACCCCATGGATTCTTGCGAAAGACCCAAATAAAAAGGCCGAATTACAAAATGTGATGTATCACCTGGCAGAATCGCTTAGACATATTGGCGTATTACTGATTCCTATCTTGTTGGATGCCAGCGAATCTCTATTTAAACAATTAGGCATTCCCGAAGAGTTAAGAACATGGGATTCACTTGAATTCGGTGCGCTCAAACAAGTTGATGTCGTTAAAAAACCTTCTCCATTGTTCCCGCGATTAGATGGTGAAAAAGAAATTAAAAAACTTCAAAGCATTTTACGCGGTGAAGACAAAGAAACGCAAAAACCTGTCGATGAATCCAATCTCGCTACTATCGATGATTTCAATAAACTCGATTTACGGATCGCTAAAGTACTTAGCGCAAAATATCATCCGAATGCCGATAAATTACTGATTTTAAAGGTTGATGCCGGTGAAAAAGAACCGCGTCAAATTGTTGCTGGAATTGCAAAGCATTACAAACCTGAAGATTTAGAAGACAAAAAAGTTGTTGTTATCGTTAATTTAGAACCGGTGAATTTACGTGGAGAAAAGAGCAACGGAATGCTATTGGCGGGCTCCAATAAGAAAGAATTGAAGGTTTTAACCGTGGATGGATTAAAGCCTGGAGATGCCGTCTCATAATTATTGAAAATATATTTAAATTCGTTTGACATTTAATATCAAATAAGCTATCATATACGTCGGTACATTTGTAAGAAACTCCACTTATAGCCCGACTATGAGAAAATAATAGGAGGCTAATCACTATGAACAACAAAACATACATGGCGAATAAACAATCCGTCGACCGCAAGTGGTTTGTGATTGATGCTAAAGATCAGACACTAGGACGCTTATCATCCGAAGTTGCTGCAATCCTTAGAGGAAAACATAAACCAACCTTCACACCACACGTGGACTGTGGAGATTATGTCATTGTCGTTAATGCCAAGGATATCAAACTCACTGGTAAAAAATGGCAACAAAAGAAATATTACACGCACTCACAATACCCAGGGTCACTCAAAGAAAGCACTGCGCTTGAGATGAACACAAAACATCCAACACGTATGCTTGAACTTGCAATCAAAGGTATGCTGCCACACAACAAATTGGGACGTCAACTTTACAAAAAACTATATGTGTATGAGTCGGACACTCATCCACACCAAGCTCAACAACCTGAAGTTTTAGAGCTTAGAGGGTAGGAGGAATTATTTATGGCTAACGAAGTACTTTATCGCGGCACAGGCCGCAGAAAAAATTCCATTGCACGCGTCATGTTAAGACCAGGTAGTGGGAATATTACTGTAAATAATCGTCCGTTTGAAGATTACATCCCGTCCGCAGCTACTCGTCTTGATGTTTTTCAACCACTTGAATTAACTGAAAACCAAAAATCATTTGATATTGTTATTACCGTTAACGGTGGCGGAATTACTGGTCAAGCCGGTGCAATTCGTTTAGGAATCGCGCGTGCGCTTTTAGAAGTAAACAGCGATTATCGCAAGCCTTTGAAACAAGCTGGTTTAATCACCAGAGACCCACGTGCAGTAGAACGTAAAAAATACGGACTTAGAAAAGCACGTCGTGCACCACAATTCTCAAAACGTTAATATTTCGAAAAAGCACGTTCATTCGTGCTTTTTTTATGTCTGTTATTGAGCAAAAACCTAAAACATACTATAATGAATAAGTAATCTCTTGAGGAGGAATCTATATATGAAAAATATCCGTGTGCGCTACGCACCAAGCCCAACTGGGCATCTACACATCGGGAATGCCAGAACGGCATTATTCAATTATCTTTTTGCCAGAGCCAATGATGGGAAATTCATTGTGCGTATAGAAGATACCGATATATCCAGAAACGTTGAAACTGGTATCGATAGTCAAATGTCATACTTGAAATGGCTCGGTTTAGATTGGGATGAATCGATCAATAAAGATGGTGGCTATGGTCCTTATCGTCAACTAGAGCGCTTAGATATCTATCAGAAGTATGCTGAGCAATTACTAGAGATGGGACTGGCTTATAAATGTTATTGCAGTGCTGAAGAACTTGAAGCTGAACGTGAAGCGATGAAAGATAAGGGATATGACAAACTGCATTATTCCCGTAAATGTTTAGGGAAACCCGATATGGATAAACCCCATACGATTCGTTTTAAAGTCCCAGATAATAAAGAATATACCTTTAATGATCTCGTTAAAGGGGATGTCACATTCAAAAGTGAAGATATTGGTGATTGGGCCATTTTAAAACGCAATAAAATTCCAACGTATAATTTTGCCTGTGCGGTGGATGATTACCTCATGGAAATCTCTCATGTACTAAGAGGGGAAGATCATATTACCAATACCCCTAAACAACTCATGGTACTTGATGCCTTTGAATGGGAACGTCCCATCTACGGACATATGACATTGATTGTGAATGAGAACAATAAAAAACTCTCAAAACGTGATGAATCAATTATTCAGTTCATTGAACAATATCATCAAAAAGGTTTCTTACCCGAAGCCCTGTTCAATTTCATTTCATTGTTAGGTTTTTCACCGGAATCAAAAGAGGAAATACTCTCAAAAGAAGAAATTATTAACTTATTCAATGCCAAAAGACTCTCGACATCTCCAGCAACATTTGACAAAGATAAACTCCATTATATTAACAACCGCTACGTCAAAACGCTCAGTGATGAGGAGACTTTGTCCTTGTGTAAACCGTTCCTCGATAAAGCGGGCATTGGGGAAGGACAAGAGGATGATTGGTTTGTCAGTTTAATCAAAGTCTTTAAAGACCGCTTGGTATATGGTGAGCAAATCGTCAGCCTATATCATGATTTCTTTGAACAACCATACGCTTTAGAAGACGAAGCGTTTGCATTTATGCAACAAGAAGGCGTAAAAACACTTGTTGAAACCTTCAAATCGAAGATAGAAAGCCTTGATTCTTTTACTCCGGATACGATTAAAACGACTATTAAGGAAGCAGGGAAAGCGACGCAAATGAAAGGGAAAATGCTTTTCATGCCAATTAGAATAGCGGTTAGTGGCAGTATGCATGGCCCTGATTTACCACAAATGATGAACCTTATGGGCAAAGCGTTACTGCTAGAAAACTTGGATAAAACGCTGCAAAAACTGTAGAAATCCGCACCAATATGTGATTTACCACTTGAAAAATATTTGCATTTTTAAAATTGGCATTGTATAATGACATTATCAAAAGAAAAAAGGAGATTTTTATTCACATGACAGGAACAGTAAAATGGTTTAATTCAGAAAAAGGCTACGGTTTCATCACTACAGATGAAGGAAATGATATTTTCGTTCATTACAGTGCAATTAAAGAAGAGGGATTCAAAACGCTTAACGAGGGCGAAAAAGTTGAATTTGAAGTTGTTGAAGGCGATCGTGGTCCTCAAGCTTCAAACGTAGAAAAAATTTCATGAATTAACGAAGCTTAGCAGGGGGTTAGTAGCCTCCTGCTTTTTTTGTGAATACCGCAGCAACCCAATGAAATTGATTAGCAATATCATTTTTGAAACCCTATAGATTGTGTTACAATATATTTGACCTAAAAGAACCTGATATAAGATAAAGGAAAAGGTGAAGGCCATGAGAATTTTCAATACATTAACCAACAAACTCGAAACATTCAAACCGATACATAAAGATACGGTTAATATGTATGTTTGTGGGCCTACTGTGTACAACTATATTCACATTGGAAATGCCAGACCAGTTATATTCTTTGACGTCGTTAGACGCTATTTTGAACATATGAATTATACGGTTAATTTTGTGAGTAATTTTACTGATGTGGACGATAAAGTCATTACTAAGGCACTCGAAGATGAAATGAGTGAACAAGAAATCGCGAATAAGTTCATTGATGCCTTTTATCGTGACGCTCAGCGCGTTGGAAGTTCCACGAAATATCTCGCACCACGTGTAACGGAATATATGTCGTCAATTATTTCTTATATTGAACGACTGATTGACAAAGGATACGCCTACCAAGTAGAAGGCGATGTGTATTTCCGTGTGACTAAAATCACAGATTATGGGGTATTATCCGGCCGCAAGGTTGATGAACTCAAAGCCGGAACACGCATCGAATCAAACGACAAGAAAGAAAGTCCGTTGGATTTTACCTTGTGGAAAAAAACGGATGTCGGTATCACATGGCCATCGCCATGGGGAGAAGGTCGTCCCGGATGGCATACTGAATGTGTGGCTATGATTAACGATATTTTTGGCGGTAAAATTGATATTCACGGTGGGGGCTCAGAAATTAAGTTTCCGCATCATGAAAACGAACTCGCGCAAAATAAAGCGCTTGAAGGCGCAGATATTGCGAATATCTGGATGCACAATGGTCAGTTAAACATCGATGATAAAAAAATGTCCAAAAGTGAAGGACGCGTTATTCTTGTCAAAGATTTGGACTATGACTACATGGGATTTAGACTATTCACCTTATCGACACATTATCGCAGTCCCATTAATTATACCGATGAGACTTTGACAAATTATGTCAAAGAATGGGAAAAAATTCGTCGTGTTTATAAACAAAGCTTTTACACACTGGACTTGAAAGATGCCCTGGAAGTTAAAGCTGAACAATCTCCGATGTTAAAAGGCATTGAACTGAAATTCATGGATGCGATGGACAGTGATTTTAATACCGCAAATGCGATTACGGAATTACAAAACCTTGTAAAACATACCAATCAGATATTACGAAAAAAAGATACTGAAGCGGAACTCAAATCTGCCATAGAATTATTTGATACATTCTTTAAAATTCTTGGGCTTAATCCTGGGGTTACTAAACTTTCTGCGAGTGACAAAGCGATTTATATGGCTTGGCATGATGCACGGAAAAATAAAGATTTCGACAAGGCGGACCGCCTGCGCGAACAATTACAGTCGCGTGGCATACTCTAATGTTACAGTATAACGGTCAAACCCTCGCTTATATCGGTGATGCAGTCTATGAACTGCACATCCGTGAAAAACTCCTGCAAACCGGTAAAGTTCATCCCAATGCATTGCATCAAGCCGCTATTGAACTTACCAATGCCTCAGGACAATTTAGAGCTTTGAAACAAATTGATGGCATCCTAAGCGAAGAAGAAAAAGCCATTGTCAACCGTGGTCGTAATGCCAGCTCTTCAAGAAAACCAGGAAAAGCCGATCTAAAAACTTATAAAATGGCCACTGGCCTTGAAGCGCTCATCGGCTACTTGTATTTAGACAATCGCCAGGACCGCTTAAATGAAATACTGAATTTAATCTATTAAAACTGCGATGCGTTCGCAGTTTTATATTAAGGGTCAAAACAATTCGGTTTTATCAAATTCGTATTGATAAAACTGTGCTACAATGAGAAAGAAGGGAACACTATGTTGATCTACGGTACCAATCCAGTCAAAGAAGCATTCAACGCTAATCGTAAAATCTATGAGTTGTTTCACGTTAAGGATACCCATAAAGATATTATCGCCTTAGCGAATAAACAAAACATTAAAACCTCACTGTTAGACAAACAGGCAATGAACCGAAAGTTCGGGGCTATGCATCAAAATATCGCAGCGAATGTTGCGGATTATGAAGCGATTTCCCTGCAAACCGCTTTGGAAAAAGAAGGCAAAAAGCTGTTTGTTATGCTTGATGGGGTTGAGGATCCACACAATCTTGGTGCGGTAATTCGTAATGTCGATGCGTTTGGAGCTAGTGGGATCATTCTTCCTAAAAACCGTAGTGCGAGTGTGAATCCCACAGTCGTTAAAGTGTCTTCTGGTGCCATTGAATATGTAGATATTATTCAAGTAACCAATCTTAATCAAGCGATTAGAACCTTGAAACAACACAACGTATGGGTGGTAGGGCTTGATGTCGATACCGAAGACTCGCTTGATGACATCTTTGTGGATACCGATATTACCTTGGTCTTTGGGAATGAAGGCAAAGGTATCTCCAGGCTCGTCAAAGAAAATTGTGACTATTTGGTAAAAATCCCAATGCAAGGAACGGTGAATTCGTTAAATATCAGTGCGTCTGCAGCGGTCGCACTTCATGATATAAAAAAACGACAAAGGGGTTAAGTAATGTGAGAGATCATAACGACTACGAGATTATCCTGCAGGTAAAGGAGGGTAATCAAGAAGCGTACGAGTTACTGGTCTCAAAGTACTCGAAGTTTATTGCTAAAATTATTCATAAATTCAACTTGGCCTATCATTTCGAAGACTTGCATCAAGAAGGACTGATCTTGCTTTATAAGCTGTCGATTACCTTTGATGAAAGCTATAACAAATCTTTTACACGCTATTTTGAACTTGCGTTCAAACGCCAATTAATGAGTTATATTGACACCTTGAAACGAAGAAAAAATAAAACCGTTCATTTTCGCGGATGTATAGCGGATAACAATCATTGCGTTCGTGAAAATTCGGTTTACTATGAAATTCACGTCAAAGAAATTGCTCAAATATTGACACCGACAGAGTTTAGTGTTTATACTTTAAGAGAACTAAAAAACTTAAGTATCCACACAATTTGTCAAGAAGTAAAACTCACGGAAAAGAAAACCTACAATGCTTTATATCGTGCAAAGGCGAAAATACGCCAACATTTTGCGACGGAATAAGTTGACAAACAGGTTCCTTTTTGGTAGATTATATATTTGCAAGGTTGTGATATCATGCGTCAAAAAATTCGCTTGATTTGTGAAACATGCTTATCGAGAAACTACACGACATTTAAGCACAAAGATAACAAAGAAAGAATGACCATTAAAAAATACTGTAGCCGGTGCAAAAAGCATACGGTGCACAAAGAAAGTAAATAGGAGCGTTAATTATGGCTGAGAAACAAGACGATAAAATTGGAAAAGTAATATCGATATTAAAAAAAGAATATCCGTTTGAAGGACTCCTTCTTGGGGTGCTTGGGGCTTTAGTATTAGTGCTGGGGATCTACATATTTGAAGGGGAAATTCTTGAAATCCGTTTAACAAGCTGGTTCATATTTGCTACGGATTTACGTATTAGCATCTTCTCAATCATTGTGATGCTCATTGGGGCGGTTGCCTTGATTATTGCTATGGCACCATTCTTTGTGCCAGGGCTTAAGGAAATGCGTAAGGTCTCATGGCCGACTCGTAAGGTTTTACAAAATCATACAGCAAGAGTCTTTGGATTTATGATTGTGCTTGCGATTATGTTTATCCTATATGATCTAGTCTTCCAACCAATCTTTGAATATCTTTATGGATTGGGTGCGTAACCTATGAGTTATTTGGATGAAAAAAAATGGTATATTGTCCAAACCTATTCAGGTCAGGAAAGTTCTGTAAAGATCAATCTTGAACGACGCATTGAATCAATGCAAATGGAAGATAAAATTTTCCAGGTCGTTATTCCTGAAGAAACAGTGTTGGAGAAAAAACCAGACGGATCTACAAAAGAGAAAGTCAACAAAATCTATCCTGGGTATGTGTTCGTCGAAATGATCGTCACGGATGATTCATGGTTTGTTGTTAGAAACACCCCGGGTGTTACAGGATTCTTAGGAAGTAGTGGTGGCGGTACCAAGCCTGTGCCACTGCCACAAGATGAAATCAATCCAATTCTTAAAAGAGCGGGTGTAATCCATACACCGAAACTTGATATTGAGAAAGGTCAAAAAGTCCGTGTGACGGCAGGACCCTTCATGAATCAAGTTGGCGTGGTTGAGGCGATTGATCACGAGAAAGAGTTGGTCACAGTCCTCGTTGAAATGTTCGGACGTGAAACGCCGAAACAAATGACTTTTGATGAAATTGATACAAATGTTTAAAATCCATCTCATTTTATTGACATGGATTTTAAACTAATGTATAATACCTAAGCGTGTCGTATGACATGCTTATTTTTAGAGTGGAAGGACCAAAAATTAAGGTCCGTTGACCACATCACGACCATAGGGAGGTGTCTATCGTGGCTAAAGAAATCAAGACTGTTGTTAAGTTACAAATCCCAGCAGGAAAAGCAAATCCCGCTCCACCAGTTGGTCCAGCATTGGGTCAAGCAGGTGTGAACATCCAAGACTTTTGTTCAAAGTTCAACGACGCAACAAAAGATAAGATGGGGAATGTCATTCCAGTAGAAATTACTGTGTATGATGACAGATCATTTACATTTGTAACAAAAACACCACCAGCAGCTGACTTATTAATGAAAGCTGCCGGCGTAAAAAAAGGTGCAAGTAATCCTTTAACTGAAAAAGTTGGAAGTGTTACTCGTGACCAATTGCGTGAAATCGCGGAAACTAAGTTGCCCGATTTGAACGCAAATGATGTTGAAGCGGCAATGAGAATCATCGAAGGTTCCGCTCGTAACATGGGAATCACCATTAAAGACTGAAGCAACTAGTTGTTTTATACAACAGCTAATTGTGGGAGGAGATTCCGTTAGACCACATTTAGGAGGTAAATCATGGCTAAAAATGGAAAAAAATATAGCGCTGCGTTAGAAAAAATCGACCGCACAAAAAGCTATAAAATCCAAGATGCAATCGAACTACTCAAAGATGTATCATTTGAAGGTTTCGATGCTTCTGTCGAATTGGCGATTCGCTTGAACGTCAATCCTCGTAAAGCTGAACAAAACCTACGTGGAGCAATTGTACTTCCGCACGGAACTGGGAAAACCAAACGTGTATTAGTATTTGCTCAAGGGGACAAAGCTAAAGAGGCTGAAGAAGC
>PWOH01000090.1 GCA_003557505.1 Mollicutes bacterium
AAGAGTTCAATCAGACATTATCAGCCCTTAGAACCAACAAACTAAAGCTTATCCTGCATTTGTGTTTCGGTGTACTCATTTGGGCGTTGTATGCTTTAAAAACATATTATCTTGTTCAATCGTTCAATCTTGATCTAACCTACATGAACAGTGCACTCGCAACGTTTTCCGCTTATATTGTCGCACTACTTCCACTAACCCCTGGGGGACTGGGCACATTTGAAGGAACATTTACCTTGGTATTTGCGCAGTTAGGTGTGAGTAGCGCAGTGGCACTAAGTCTTGTCCTCACATTGAGACTCTTTACTTTTTGGCTGCAGCTTATGATTAGTGCCTGTTATCTTTTTATTCAACATTGGCTGTTTAAAGTGGTGAATGCCAATGAGTCATAAAGCACGCTTTAGCAGTCTTTGTATGTTGACAGGGTTTGCGGTAATATTAGGAATAACGTCGATGATATTGATTGTAAGTTATCAACGCTACGTTACGGCAGGAATATTAATCTTCCTTAGCGCTATCATTGATCGCTATGATGGACGACTTGCAAGAAAGTATCATATCGAGACCACATGCGGATTGTGGCTGGATAGTATCAATGATTTTGTAAGTTTTCTCTTTGCGCCTATGCTAATGATGTGGCATCTTGATTTAGTATTATCTGCCTGGCTTGCAGGCATATTGATTCTTATTTATACGTTTGCAGGACTCTATCGTTTGAAACGTTTTCACCACAGTGAAGATGCACAACGCTTTCAAGGACTGCCCACGACTGTTGCTGGAGTATTTGTAGTAATGGTCTCTCTATTCTTTTATGCTTTGAGTTCGACGCATACACTTTTTGCCTTCTTCATCTTAACACTCAGTGTCTTGATGATGGCAAACTTCACGGTAAAGAAAATATAAAACCCCCAAATTCGGGGGTTTTTTTTACGGATTAAATAAAGAGGCGTAACAAGATAAAGAAAGTAATCAATAAGACGGTATACATGACAAAAATGTAGTTGGCATGTTCAAATGATAATTTAAAATTACGTAATACTTTAATGGGTTTATAATCCTTGCGGATCACATAATAGTATAAGATAAAGGCTGCGCCACTCGTAATAAAGAAATCAACAAACGCACTAATCGAGGCTGGAGATAGGTTAGAGAAATCAAGTGCCATAAAACCGCCATCATAAAACACAAAGAAATTTCCGAGTGCCAGTAAGGTGAATGCTAAAATAATTAACGTGAGGGTTTGACGGGTATGACCGATTGGGTAAGATAAAACCTTCGGTCCGATTAGAATCTGTGACATTTTAACAAACAAGGTAGCCGTACCAATATTCATGAAAAATACCACCCAATAACGATATGACCCTTCCGCAAAGCCATACATAATCACAGATTTAGATACATAGCCATTTAAAAAGGGAAACCCTGTAATCGCGAGCATCGCGATAATCATCATGATACTAATAATCGGCATTGAACGAAACATACCGCGAACCGTATCGACTTTTTTCGTTAAAAACACTTTTACAATAATACCGGCAATCATAAATAGCATCATCTTGAAGATGGCATGATTGACAATATGTAAGATTCCACCAGCGAACAAAGGCCCTTCGCCATAAGAAAGTGCCATCATAATCAAACCGATTTGAGAAACGGTTGAATACGCCAGCATCTGTTTGATATCTGTTTGGGTAATCGCAAAAATAATCCCGAGATATCCGGTCAACGCCCCAATGACAAAGAAAAACGTCGAGTAATTAAATTCAGCGGCACTATACATTTCATTCATTCGAATAAATAGATACAAGCCACCTTTAACAATTAATCCACTCAACAGGGCACTGACCGCACTTTTTGCGGCTCCATGGGCTTTAGGAAGCCAGGAAAACACCGGGAATAAAGCTGCCTTAACAGAAATACCAGCCATCATTAAGATATAGGCAAACCGCACAATTACAGTATCACTATATAAATGCATGTTTTCAGTCACAAAGCTTATGTTGATTGAACCAAACGTAAAGTATATAAAGATAATCCCAATGAGGAATAACAACACACCACTCGTATTGAGCAACAGATAATAAAGACCGGCTCTAAAAGCATAACCCGCTTTATTAAAAGCAATTAAAATCGTGACGATAATCGTTGTCAATTCAACAAATACAAACATATTAAATAAATCATTCGTTTGAAGAAGTCCTAAAAACACCCCTTGTAAAAACATAAGAAAGAATAAAAAGTTGTAATCAACGTTGCGGTCAAAACTATAGATTAAAACCATCCACCATGCAAAGATTGACAAAAAGATAAATACCATACTGATTTGGTCGTTGAGAATAGAAATACCAATTCTTCCTTCCCAACCCCCTATTACAAGAAATGTCTGAGAAAAATCATCACTGAAATGATTGAAATATACAATCGCTAGTATGGTAATAGCGGCTTGAGCCACAAAAACTAAATAATTACTGACTCTGTGTTTAAACAAATACAGAATTAGTGAAGTGAAAATTGGAATGAAAATAATATATATCGGTAGAAATTCCATAAGTAGCCTCCAAAACACAGTTAAAAAATTTTTTCACAATACTATCATACAACAACATCTATAAATCGTAAACCAATTAAACATATTCCAGCAAGAAAAAAAGCCGCAAATGCGGCTTATTGTTTAAGACGTTGGGGTTTATGGTGATAAAAACCTTGTTGGAGACGACAATCCATTTCATATAATATATTTTTCTGCGTTTCATCCTCAACCCCTTCAACCACTAGTTCTTTTCCTGTAAGATTGGTAATTTTACGAACCATACGAATGATTTCCTGATTTTTGATCTGAGAAAGATTTTGAGTAAAGATAGCATCGATTTTTATCATATCGAAATCAACACTTTCCAAAACGCCAAGTGAAGAATATTCTTTCCCAAAATCATCAAGCGCAATAGAAAACCCTGATTGTTTATATTCTTCAATGCGTTTAACACAGAGGTTAATATTGTTAACGAAGGTATTTTCACTAATTTCAAGCATAATGGAACTGCGCGGAATATTATTAATTTGGGCTTGCTTGATAACATAACTTCTAAATTGTGTGTTTGTCACCGATGATGGCGCTAAATTAAGGGATAAACGCGTTTGATCAAGCGCCCGTTCGTCAATATAGTCTGGATATGCTTCCAAGGCCTTCTGAATTAGATAACTATCCAAGGTTTCAATCAGATTGGATTGTTCAGCAATATTAATAAACGTTTGCGGGTTAACTTCACCCAAATCCTCATCAAACCAACGCGCTAATGCTTCAGTGTAGGCAACCTTATCGGTATGCACATCCACAACATCCTGAAAATGTATCGTTATAATCTCAGCGTTTATTGCTTCTCTGAGTTTTGAAGCGATTAAAACATTGTTTTTGAGTTTTTCACTCATGGTTTGATCATAACGTTTCATCGTTCCACGGTTTTCTTTCGCACTCTCTTGCATTGCTAAGGATGAAAGACTGATTAGTCGAGAAAAATCATCGGTATCTTCAGGATAACGTGCGAACCCAATATTTTTCTTCAGTTCAATGCTCAATGCCTTATCGTGGTAATGAAATGATTCCAGTTTTTCAAGACGCTGTTGTATTTTATTCAAACGTTTACCATGGGCGGCATCATTGATACATACAACAACGAACTCATCGCCAGAATATCTCGATATGTAACACCCATAGGATTCTAGCTTTGTTAGTTCTTTCGCAACATTTTTAAGAATTTCATCACCAATCGCATGACCATAGTAATCATTGATTCGTGAAAAACCTTTAATGTCGATGAAAAATGATACCATCGATTCTATTTCAGAATACTCTCGAATGGATTCAAATAACCCTTGTTGATTTAGTACACCGGTTAGTGCATCATGATTTTTTTCGTACTTGAGGTGTTGATTGATAAGAACGTAATCGGTTATTTCATGGCCAATTGCTAAAATGTATTGGATTTCTCCTTGTTCATCAAGAATCGCTTCATAGTTCCAACTGATATGCCGTTCTTTACGATTGGTTTTAATTACGGATTTTGATGACGTTTGATGATACTGTAAAATATCTTCAAACCAACCGTGATCAGCCTCACCAACACTACGGTTTATATCTAAAATATTTTTACCAATCATATCTTTTTTACGTTTGGCATAGACAGTGAGTGCCGCTTGTGAGGCTCGAATAATATTACCATGCTTATCGAGTTTTATAATAAGGTCTTTAGAGTTTTCCATGACCTTCTGACTTTCAATCATTAAAGAATGATACTGTTGTTCTTGTTTAACAAGTTGTTCGTTCATGTATTCGGTATTGGTAATGTCAAACGCCAAATACCCAGGGCCACTTTCTAGTTCATAATACCCTTTACGAAACATCTTTATATAGTCACTCATTCCAGGCAGCTTAATCCTAAAAGTCACTTCTTTTAAAGCATTGATCTTTAAATCAAAAGCCGATTCTTTTAATAACGCGTGTTTCGTATCTTCTGGATGAATAAAGGCTTCAAAGTAATGCTCACTAACTACTAAGACATAATCCTTAAGATCATAGCGTTTCACCAAAGACTCAGAACATTCTATTAAAACCTTTTGGCTTTCTTTAATAAAAATCACTTGCATGTCACTATATGTCGCAAATGTATTCATATCAACATCAGATTGTGCATGAGAATTCAACGAATCAAAATCTGATTCACTCAAGAAATATTGTACAAAGCCTAAAGACAGTGCCAACACAATCATCCATAAATAAGGATTGGACGCACTTAAATCCTCTACTCCGACATTAAACTGAATCATGAAGTAGATCAGTGACATCACAACACCAGGCAACACCAGCTTTTTTCTTATAATATCAATTGTTTTCATCATTAGCCCCCATCATTATTAGAGTAATCTTACATTGCTTATAGGGTTCTTTTCTTAAAAAGACATACTTTCATACAATATATTATAAAAGAATATTACTAGAGAAAACAGCGCACATCTGTCGTATTTGCAAAAAAAAAGCGAAAAATAGCCAATTTTCCGCTTTTTTACAGTATTCTACATAATTTCTTTCTTCAAGTATTTCATAATAAACATATGATAATTAATCTTAAAATCATCTTCAATTAATTGCGTAAAGTGATCAATCTTTTCCTGGATTCCTTCCATATGCAACACATTATAACAACGGAACAAAGCATCTTCATATTCACGGTATTCTTCTAAACGAAAATGTGCCAATGCTTTAAAATAGTA
>PWOH01000059.1 GCA_003557505.1 Mollicutes bacterium
CCCTTTACGGTAAAAATCACGTGCTGAGGTTAAGGTTCCATCGCCACCAATGACAATTAAAGCATCAACACCTTCTTTTTTCATGTTTTCAACCGCTACGTCACTGACATCTTCATAGGTCACTGAGCCATCTTCGTGTTCCATACGGTAGTTAAAGAGATTATCTTTATTGGACGATTTTAAAATCGTCCCCCCTTGATGGGTAATCCCTGAGACTGCCTTATGGTCGAGTGTAATAAAATTATTGTGATATAATCCAAAATAACCGCGTAAGTAGCCGACAACTTCCACGTTATATTTAGTGATGGCTGTTTTGGTTACTGAACTGATAACTGCGTTCAGTCCGCTACAATCGCCACCGCCGGTAATAATACCAATCTTTTTAATAGGTTCCATAGTATTGCCTCCATATATTGAGTAATAGTTCATGACTATTATACTTGTTCTTGAGTGAACACTCAACATATTCACCCGTATGAAAACGTTTTTGTTTCTAAATGTGGGTTATATGTATCATAATACATCTTTTGATTTTCCGTGTAAAGTTATGGGTTTTTTCTGTGTTATTTGCTATAATCGTATAGAGGTGAAAGTTATGATCACAATGAAAGATATTATACGCGAAGGCCATCCAACGTTAGAAACTAAAGCTAAACCTGTTGAGTTTCCTCTAAACGATGAAACGAAAGCAACATTAAAAGCTATGCGTGAGTTTTTGATTAACTCACAAAACCCTGAAACACGGGAGAAATATGAATTACGTGAAGGGGTAGGACTAGCAGCGCCACAAATCAATATTCAAAAACGGATGCTCGCAATTCATACATACGATGAAAAATACGAGACATTCCACGATTATTTAATGGTTAACCCAAAAATTATTTCACATTCTAGTATGGAAACTTATATGCCTGGTGGTGAAGGGTGTTTAAGTATTGATCGCGTTGTCGAAGGATTAGTTCCTCGTTATAAAAAAGTCACAGTCAAAACACACTTGTATGATGTAAAAACCGATACACTCAAAGAAACAACCCTACGATTGAGAAACTTCCCCGCGATTGTTTTCCAACATGAACTCGATCATCTTGATGGAATTTTATTTCCTTCAAAAATTAAAGAAAGTCTTCCAGAAGCACAACCCATAGAATTTAAAAATATAGAAAACGAATCCGAGGAGGAAAATTTATGAAATTATTTATTGATACAGCCAATGTCGAACACATTAAAGAAATTGCTGATTTAGGGATTTTAAGCGGGGTCACCACAAACCCAACTCTAATTGCTAAAGAAGGGCGTGACTTCCAAGAAGTCATTAAGGAAATCACAGCGCTTGTTGATGGACCAATCAGTGGCGAAGTTATTTCACTTAAAGCAGAAGAAATGATCAAAGAAGGCCGTGAAATTGCAAAAATTCATCCCAACATGGTCGTGAAGATTCCGATGACCAAAGAAGGACTCAAAGCGGTCAAAGTGCTTTCTAAAGAGAATATCGATACCAATGTCACCTTAATCTTCAGTGCGAATCAAGCCTTATTCGCAGCACTAGCTGGTGCGACTTACGTTTCACCGTTTGTCGGTCGCCTTGATGATACCCTTCACGACGGTATCTCTGTTGTCGAAGATATTCGCGATATCTTTGATGTTTACGGACTTGATACAGAAATCATCAGTGCTTCAATCCGTACACCGATGCAATTGCTAGAGTCTGCACGTGTTGGTGCCCATATCGCAACCGTTCCTTATGATGTCTTCCAAAAAGCCTTTACTCATCCCCTCACTGACAAAGGAATTGAAGCATTCCTCAGTGACTGGGAAAAAGTTTTCGGATCGAAATAACCTTATGTCACTTCATAAATTTGAAGCAACACTCATTGGTGGTCGTACCATCAACCTCAGTGAATACGAAGGCAAAGTTATCTTAATCGTCAATACCGCTTCTAAATGCGGATTTGCCGATCAACTTAAAGGACTCGAGGCATTATACAGGGATTATAAAAGTGAAGAGTTTGTCGTTTTAGGCTTCCCAAGCTCAGAATTTAAAAATCAGGAATTAGATGACAACAAGGCAATCAAAGAAGCGTGTGAACTCAACTACGGTGTCAGCTTCCCGATGTTTGAAAAAGTTCAAGTCAATGGCCCTAAAGCCCATCCTTTATTCAAATGGCTCAAAGCGCGAAAAGGAACATTATTCGGTTCTAAGATTAAATGGAATTATACAAAATTCCTCATTGATAGAGATGGCAATGTCGCAAAACGCTTTTCTCCACTAAAAAAACCCGACAGCATGCGCGTTCATATCGCAAAACTATTGGGTTAACAGCCACATATTTCAAATTTAACGCACTACGTTTTCGTAGTGCGTTATTTTTTTATTTTGAAGAAGATATTTGAGCGTGATAACTTTTAATACTACGTTTAACATACCAAGCCGCCATTTGAACTTGAACAATGTATGCAATCGCAATTACTAAAGCCACTTCTGGTCCAACGCTATCAAACGTTGTGAGGGCGATGGCTAATGCGAGTGAGAGTGAACGAATGACCGTTCCGTTGATGAGAGCAATACGATCTGAAAACTCAAATAAGCGTTTACCTATAAAATGAATCGTTACAATCATTAGTGTATACCCTAAAAATACTGGTACAATTATTCTTGGAATCATAGTGGGATTATTAAAAATCATCACACTACGAAGTGACATCACCAGTGTAATCAATACCACCACAAAAAGTGTGGAAAATAAAGGAAATACAGGTTTTATAGATTTTTTAAAAGTGGCCTTTCCAAAACGTTTAGTTAGTACATATTGTGTGATAAATCCCAAAAACATTGGAATGAAAACTATAATCAAGATTTGACTAAAAATATCCATAAAGGGTATTTGAATTGATTCACCCAATAAGACATTGATATAAAAAGGCGTTAACAATCCCCCGAGAATCAAACCAATAATTATCATACGAATCGCTTCTTTTGCATTACCCTTTGCCATAATTGTCCAAGAGACAGTCATGCCAGATGTCGGCAATAACGCAATCAATAAAATCGCCAGACGCATGTAAGGAAATTCATTAAAGAAAATCAAACCAAAAACATAGGCCATTAACGGTAAGTATACAAAATTGATGAGTTGTGTGATGAGTTGCAGTTTGATATTTCCTTTACTGAATAATGACGAAAAATCTAGGGTTACCATCATCGGATACACCATCAAAAAGCTTAATATCGTAACGAGACCTCGCAAAGGCGAGGTATCGATAAACCACCCAGCAATGAGTCCGATTACCATTCCGATTAATATACTAGTTACAATATTTGATTTTATATAGGTAAGAGTTTTGAACATAAAAAACGCCTCCAAGCACAATAATTTTATATGCTGAGAGGCATTTTATCAAAAGATATGCATTGTATGTTTGTACTCTAACAACTACTTGTTTTTACGTTCTCGTTTCACCCAGTTACGCAGACGAGAAAGCGAGACGCCTTCTTCTTTTAAAATCTGACGATAGGTTTTTTCTCCGTTGATAATACTCTGAGCCAATACAACTTTACGTTCATTGGGAATTCGTTTGTCCGCAAGTTCTTTAGCTTTTTTGCGAGAAAGTCCTTCACGGCCAAAGACCTTATACAAAATATACCAGTCTTTGATGGTTTCATGATAGACCCCATACTTTGAGGCGAGTTCCTGGTAGGTCATGCCTTGTTCTTTCATACGACAAATCTTGTATTTAAAATTGAAATGATAAGCCTCATTTTTTTGCGTACGACTTTTCATTTTCGATTGCGCCATGTTAAAGACACGTACTAATGATTTATTGAGCGCATCATCCATCATTAAATCGCGTTCACATTTTTCCTTGTAAAGCCCTAGCAATGGTTTTAAGAAAATAGCACCGCTCTCTTGATGACCCTGCATCAGAACAATTTCAAATTTAATCACGTGATCACTAGGACCATAAATTGGTAAGCGAAGTCGATCGTGAATCACCATTTTATCCTGAATACGTTTTTCCTCAAGTTTTTCACCCTCGAATTCTTTTAACAATGAGATCGTGATTTGTTGGTTATCAGTAAATTCATTCACAATCTCTGTGCCATACAGTTTTAACATGAAACGATCTTCGTCTGGCAATAAAAATCCGTTGACCAGTTTAAGATGATGCTTCCCCCCGTCATCTTCATAACCGAGAACCAAGTATGGTGCATGAAATGAATATGAAATTCTTTTTACGGTTTCTAACATAAATATCCCTCCACCCCATATATTCTCATTATACTCGCATTCCCCCAAAAAAACAAAAATATTTGATAAAATAATTTATTCTTTTAACTTGTCAACCCGTTTTGAGATTACTGGATGACTACGATGAGTACTCGCATATAAGGGATGATACGCCGAATCATCGGTTCTTTTTTCGATTTTTATTAGGGCATCAGCCAAGTGAACCGAATACCCCTTTTCTTTGGCATAATGATCGGCTTCAAACTCCTGTTGTTGTAATAAACGGATAATTATTGCTTTAAAAAGTCTTATAACAAACAACGTCGTCAAAACGACAACGGTCCAAAATTCATAGGCAGTTAGTTGTGCTATTGTATATTGAAAGAGAAAAGTATAAATCATGAAATATGTCATGATTAACGGGATGATGGTCCAAATGCGCTTTTTCATGTGACGGTTTTTCGCATGTCCCATTTCATGGGCCATAATGCCTTCAGTCATCGCCGATGACATTGAACTAAGCAATCCTCTTGATAAATACATTGTCCGTGCCTTACCAACATCCAGTAACATCGCATTCATCCCCAACGCGATATTATCACTATCGATCATATAAACCTTATTCGGTTCAACAAGGCCTTCAAAAAATGTGTCATATAATCCATGATGATACGTGACCAAACGGAACTTATTATGGATTTTACGGACTGTTCTTGGCACCAAAACCAATCGGATAATCACAGTCGAAACAAGCAAAAGGATAAATAAGATCAAAGGATGAATAACTCCAAAAAAGACGATAGTGACTAGCAAAAAAACACTTACGCTAAGGAAATAAATAAGTAATGTTCGTAATAACACACGCAAACTCTGCTTACTTAACAATATATAAACTCCTTCGCTAAGGACCACAGCAGTAATCACAGTGGCTGTATAATATAATGCAAGCAAATCGTTTATACCTCGATATATTAGCAAGACCCAACTTAACACAGCGATTAGCAAGATAAAACGCTGAATTAATTTCTTCCACACTAACGTAGCTACACGTTTTGAAGCAACCTTTAGATTCAAAGCGATGAGCGCACCATCCAATAAAACACCGAGTATAATCACTGCGCTTAATGCATATATAGCCGTCATTTACTCACCAATGATTTTGATCAAAACACGTTTTCTGCGTTTTCCATCAAATTCTCCGTAAAAGATTTGTTCCCAAGGACCGAAATCCAGTTGGCCGTCCGTAATTGCCACTACGACTTCTCTCCCCATAATTTGGCGCTTGATATGGGCATCAGCGTTATCTTCATAGGTAAAATTGTTGTGATCGTATTGGTCATAAGGTTTTTCAGGCGCAATTTTTTCTAAAAACCGTTCAAAATCATTGTGCAGTCCACTTTCGTGATCGTTGATAAATACAGAGGCACTGATATGCATAGCATTCACAAGTACAAAACCATTCACAACACCACTCTCTGCGACAGCTTCTTCAACATCTGAGGTAATATTAACGAAGGCACGACGGGTGTCAGTATTAAAGAAAAGTTCTTGACGATGATGTTTCATATTAATCCCATCCTTTTAGTGAAGTTTGTAAAGCACTGCTAAAAACTTGTCCGCATAGATGAAAGCTTCTTTATAAAATCTACGCGCTTCAAGCGCTTCAGTATAAAGTTGTGTAGAAATTTGAATGACAATAAAGTCATGTTGTTTATGCGCTAAATCACACAATGCTTTACATCTTTCCATATATTTGTCATCCATTCCATTGATAATCGCATGTTCAATCAAAGAGATAACTTGTTCGTCAATATTGGTTACGAGCAATCCATGTTTGGCACGAAATCGTTTGATTTCGTTGAGGGCTTCCACATTACGTTGCAGTTTAAAATAGGAATAAACTTTATAAAAGTAGTATTGAAAAATCTCAACTTCAAAATGTTCTAAAATTTCTAAAGCTTCTTTGTAGTTTTCTTGAATAATATGATAACGTACCCTGTTGACCTGAGTAAAATGATATAAAGGTTTATTATTTTGTCTCAAGGCGAAATGTACAGTATCTTTCAAAGATTGATCGAATTCTTCAAAGCGATGCAAAAAGACATACAGGATTTGTTGCATCGCTTTGCTACGATGTACACGTGTATAATTCATATGCAACTCAAAAAATTCTCGAGATTTTTCGAAATAGTTCAGAGCCTGATTATAGTAAAGATAATCATTGGTAATGATAAACCCTAATAAATAATAAAGTCGAGCACGAACATGAGAATCCTCTATAGTCGGTAAGACCCCTTGAATATAGTCCCAGGCTCCATCAAGATCACTTTTTAAAATCATATAAATGCCTTTTAGAACACAAAGACGTTCTTTGTCTTTGGCATTAAGCGCATATTCCATGATTCGGACATTGGCAAAAACTTCGTCAACCACTTCATAATCGATTCTTAAATCAAGAATAACCTTTAAGCGGATGTAATTATATTCGACAAAACGTGTCGAATTGACGTAATAATCATGATGTTTTTTAAGGGTGTTATAAATTTCTAGCGTTTTATCGCTTTCCATATATAACACCGAATTATAAAGTTCTTCATACACATTATCGAAATACACGTTTTTCTTTTTGTGATCAAGAAATTTAATGTTTAACCCATCCAATAATTTTAAGACGGTCTCTTCACTTGGATGGACAATGCCTTGTTCAATACGATGCAAGTACCCATGGGAGAGGTTCACCCGTTTGGCCAAGGACCGCAGAGAAAGTTTTTGTTGGTGACGAGCTAAATAGATTCTTCGCCCGGTTATTTTAGGGTCAATGATATCATAGGACATACGGGTTCCTCCTTTATATTTTGCATAACGAACCATAACTAAAGCATCTTTAAAGCCGTGTAAGCTTCATGTGGTAAAATAGAATTGAGGTGATGAAAATGTTGACATTAGTACTTGAAAAACAAAAAGAATCGAAAAATATAGTAATACTCGCTGCGATCTTTACATTTGTGTATGGTTTGTATTTATTTTTAGACTGGCTAGCACATGGTTCTTGGAACGCAGTATTTTCTGAGTTAGGCACGGGGTTATTTCTTGTCCACCAAGGGTTCAATCTTGTCATAGCGTTGATTGCCGCGAGCATGATTTCGTTATCACAAATCAAGTTGAATTTGACGAAGAGTGAGCCGAAAGGTGCCACAAGTATACCGTTTTTCTCTTTTATCTTCGGGTTACTTACCTTTGGATGTGCCCCTTGTGTAGTAACGTTCCTCGGTGCGGTAGGCATTGCGTTTACGCCTATAGTTCTACCCTTTGGAAACTTACCATGGAAAATTATTTTACTGGCGATGATGCTGATTGGGTTTATTTATATCATAAGAAGTATCGATAAAGGCACCTGTACTCCAAAAACCCTAAAGAACTAGTAATTTTGTTTATTGGGAATAACGCCTCTTACCCCGCCACGCGGAGAGGCAACATCTCCTTGATAACGCGGTATAAGATGGATATGCAAATGAAAGATACTTTGTCCGGCCGCACTACCATTATTAATACCGATATTATAACCATCTGGATGGAACTTCTCATCCAGGTGGTTTTTTATTTGATTAATGGCTTTAAAAATAGCGTTATTCTCTGTTTGAGTAAGAGAAAAATAGTCTTCGACATGCCGTTTGGGAATAATTAAAACGTGCCCTTGACTTACAGGATATCGATCATAAATCGCATAGATTTGTAAATCATCATAAATCTTGGTTTTATCGTGATTTTCACAAAAAATACACATGGGGATATCTCCTTAGTTAAACGCGATTTTAGTTAAGGTAATCATTCGGCTTGAAAGTTCATATGCATCTTTATAGCGGCGGTGATCACTTAAATAATTTTTATAGAACTTGTAGGCAAGATCGATTTCAAAATATGCAGCTTGTCTAATGCATTCCTCAAAGAACGGTTTGACGTTCTCACGCATTTTAGCATCATCATTTTTGTGATATGCCAATAATACATTCAACCCATAATAATACACCAAGTTGGTCATATGGAGTTTTATCGATTGATTAAACGCTTCCTCTATCATTTCGATGACTTTTGCATCATCCTCTAACAAACTATATGCATACGCTTTGTATAAATAGTATTGATAACTAAGTCTGTCAATATCGTCGAGTTTTTCTAAAGCCAATTTTGGTAGCTTATTACGTAAAAAATAGATAGCATAATCATAATTGATAACCCGCGCAAATTCACTGAGATTCTGATCTTTTGCTATTTTTAACCCTTTATCAAAGATATGCTCAGTCTTATCTTGAGTCCCCATTTTCATTAAATTCATTTCAATAAACACTCTTATTGTTTCAACACGGATTTCAATATTAAGTCGCTTAAACATTTCATACGCTTCCCACAAATAGCGATTAGAACGCTTCAAGGAAAATGTCATTGTATATGAAAGACCTAATAGATAATGTGCCATAGCCGAATATACATTCCAAGTATCCATCTCGAGAATCGTTTCAAAAGCTTTACGGTTCTCTTCGGGATTATTCATATGATAATAGTAATTCCCTTTATAAATCAAATAGATTTGTCTTAATGATGGATCCATTAAATTTTCAATGCTGGATAGCTCGTCATGCATTTGCGTTAATTCCGATATGTTTTGGCTAAAGTTTTGTGCTTTATATCCTAGTTTCATAATATAAAATTCCACCATCCAAAGCGATTGTTCGTGGACCTCACGATTTTCGTTAACACTTTGAAATGACGATTCAATACTTTGACGATTCAGGTAAATGATGGATTGATTAAAGGTATTCCACGCTTCATAAAACTGTAACTCCATTTCACGATCACATTGAAGGGAAAAGTCAAATACACTCATCAAGCGATCATAAACACTACGATTAATTGTGGTTTGAGCCAACTCAATTTTTCTTAAGTAGGCATGTGAAAGCCCCACCTGCGTCGCAAGTGAGCGTAAGGTATAACGATGTCTGACTCTTAAAATGCGGACAATCATCCCGAATTTTTTCAGATGGGTTTCTTGATTGATCACCTTAAGTATATCCACGAAATCACTCCCTACTTTACGTAACATTATAACGCAAAATAGCGCTAAGCGCATTAAAAAACCGACATTTGTCGGTTTAATTAAGAATGTTTGAAAATTTTGTATCTTAATGTGTAACGAAGTCCGTATACACTGAGCACACTGGAAAATGCAATAGTTCCTAATTTACCACCCGCACCACCAAAATAAGGGGCACTAAAAATATAAATCAGTCCGAACAGCAATCCTCCGAATATAATCAAAGTTTCTTCTGGCATTTTGTGTGAAGCACTCATGCCCACAAATGATGCCCCAAAGGTCACAACCGCCAAAGTCCCACCGATTTCTGGAAAGAAAAACGGTAATAAGCCTCCAGCAATGAGTCCGACAAAGCCACTGGCCATAACCGGCCCTTCTTCAAACCGTATGCTTAAAATATACGTTACTAAGGCGCCTAATATAGAAAATATGACGATTAAAAACATTTCAAGATTTCCGAATATCGGCGCATCTAAATAGGTCTGTCCTATTATAAAGCTAACAATTAACGCAGACGACAAGGCCATTGTCCCCAGTTTTCCACCGTAACCGTTAAAGACATCTTTACAAAGCACAAAGATGACACTGACCGCTATGGAGGCTCCCAGGAAAACCAATGGTTCCATGAGTTCTGGGGAACTCATTCCGACAAATGACCCACAAAAAGCCGGAACAGCTAAAGGTTTAATAAATATTACCGCTAGCATACCAATGATTCCACTACCAAGCACCGGTCCAATCCCTAGATTTACACTAAGTATATATGTGAGTACCGCCCCGATAAAAGCAGCAATAAAATCATATACAGCCTCGCGACTCAAAATTTCATAACTTTTAGTCATTGATTTGATACTACTGAGTTCCTTAAAAATAGTTACGAGTGCAAAAGCCACAATCACTAAAAAAACAAACCATAAAATAAGACTAATCTGAAATAAATTGATTAATGTTGAAACAAAAAGCACCAAGGTGAAAAAAGTGAGAATAGAAAAGCCGATGTATTTACGCATAAGAAGCTGAACGTCAAATGACGTTCAGCGTTTTCCCTACCGATTCAAAGGCTTTAATAGCCTTATCTAAGTCTTCCTTGGTGTGTGATGCACTAATCATAACGCGACAACGCCCTTTACCTTTAGGAACCGTTGGAAATACTATGCCTGAGACAAACACGCCTTCTTCTTTCAAGGCTTGAGAGAATTTCATGGTTTTATCTTCAGCACCAATCATCACTGGGGTGATTGGTGTCTCAGAGATTCCAATATCAAAACCAAGTGCTTTAAGATTCTTTTTAAAATACAATGCATTATCCCACAGTTTTTTAGTGTGTTCCTCACTTTCCATCAACATTTTAACGCTTTCGATGGTTGCGGCGGTAGCCGCTGGAGGTAATGCTGTTGAAAAGAGTAAAGGTCGGGCGCGATGCAAGAGCCATTCTTTAACATTCGCTTTTGTCGCGACATATCCACCAACAACTCCGATGGCTTTTGAGAGTGTGCCTACGATAAAATCAATTTGGCCGTGAAGTCCAAAATGATCAATGGTACCACGACCACTTTTACCGAGCACACCACTTCCATGGGCATCATCAACATACGTTAAACAATTATACGTTTCCGCCAATTTAACAATTTCAGGTAGAGGCGCTAAGTCTCCATCCATAGAAAAAACACCATCCGTAATAATCAGCACATTGTTGTAATCATTGCGTTTTTCATCCAAAATTCTTTTCAAATCTTCCATATCGTTATGTTTGTACACGGCCTTATCAGCTTTGGATAAACGAACACCGTCGATAATCGATGCATGATTCAGGGCATCAGAAATAATTAAATCACCTTTTGCGACAATCGCCTGGATAGTTCCGATATTACAGTTAAGACCAGACTGAAATAACATGACCGCTTCTTCTTCTTTAAACTCAGCCAATAAATTCTCCAGTGATTCTAATAAATCCTGGTTGCCAACAATCGTGCGCACACTGCCCGCACCAACCCCGTATTTGTCAATGGCCGCCTTTGAGGCCTCCATCACACGAGGGTGATTGGCAAGTCCAAGATAATTATTACTAGACAGATTAATAACTTCTTTCCCATCAAGATTAATCACATGATCGCAGGGTCCGTAGTTAACTGGGAGTTTTCGGTATACACCGTCCGCTTTTAGTTGGTCAATTTGTGTATCGATAAATTTCAGTTTATCACTCATAATCTTCCTCCTGTGGTATTAATACGATTTTTCCACTATTGCCACTTTTCATAATTTCTGCGGCTTTTTCAACATCTTTAAGTGGCATCGTATGGGTAATAATTTTATCTAAGTTTAGCACTTTACGGTCAATCAAATCTTTTACTTGATACCAGGTATCATAGATTTTACGCCCAACGACACCATAAATACTAATGCCTTTAAAAACAACATCATTGGCTAGATCGATAGTGATATCTTTAGCTGGAATTCCAAGTAGAGAAATCCCACCCCCTGGTTTTATATATTTAAACGATTGTTCAATGGCTGTTTTATTCCCACTAAATTCCCCGATCACATCGGCACCACGGTTGTGTGTTTCTTCTAGGACGCGAGTGATAACATCTTCTTCTAAAGGATTAATGACAACATCAGCGCCAAGTTCTTTAGCAAGGTTGCGTCTATATTCATTGACTTCAACCGCGATGATTTTTTTCGCCCCATACACTTTCGTAACATCAACACCCATGAGTCCAAGGGGTCCGCATCCTAAAATAACAACGTCTTTATCCTTAACGTCAAAATGGGTCATAGTGTGAACTGCATTTCCTAGCGGCTCCTGAACTGAAAGGTGCAAAGGATTTGCATCTTTAGAATTGATAAAACAATTGGCGGCAGGTATCTTTACATACCCCGCAAAACATCCATCAGTATCCACACCGATAATTTCAGTGTTTTCACAAATATGACCTTCATCTCTTAGACAAAATTCACACTCATTACAAATGATGTGTGTCTCGGCACTAACTACATCGCCAAGTTTGACAGAATCAACGTTCTTACCGACTTTGATAATTTCACCACTGAATTCATGGCCAACCGTCAACGGTAGATTAAGGCGTTTTTTTGCCCAATCATCATATTCGTAAATATGATAATCGGTTCCACAAAACGAGGCTGTTTTGACTTTTATCAATACCTCATCTTTATTTAAATCTGGCGATAATTTTTTCTTGGTAATGCTAAACCCTTTTTTGGGATGATCTTTCACAATAGCCGTCATGCTCAACGTATCACTCTTCATATAATGACTCCTTTTTAATGTTCTTTTAATAACGCTTACATCAATATGTATTATAACATAAAAGCATCTCACAAAAATGGTAATTATGAAAAAAACCACCAAGGGATTAACCCTTGGTGGTAAAAAATAAAAAGGAGTATTTTTTCGTTTTGCTTACTGCTTGTCCCATTTCCTTAATCCGCCCTGTGTTACATCTATAATTATGCAACAAAAACGCTAAGAAAACAAGTAAGCGATGGTAGTTTACACAACGGAATAATGATTTCTTAAACAGCTATTACATATGGTTTGTTTCATGAATGTCTCTTTTTTTCGATACACTAAGCATAATTTCCGTAATTTCCATAACTTTTTTATAATATTTTCGCTTTTTGTAATAGGCTATAATAAGGTCAAAAGCCAAATAATATAAATGAATGGTAATGAAACGATAAGGGTTAGCTGTAATTGTTTCTATGGTTTTGTTGATCAGTGCTTCATCACCTTCATCAGTGATATTATTTATCATCAACCGTGCCAAGAGCACAAACTGATTATTGGGCATGTCGTCTTCATACATTTCCACTTCACGGAATAAAGCTAACGCTTCTTGATCACGTTCCAACCGATGTAAAATTAACGCTTTTAAGAAAATATACATCGGTGATTTACGCTCAATAGTGTCTATAATACGCAATGCCTCTTCGTAACGAGCAGAACTGTACGCAATATATGTTTTAAACGTTTTGAAACGTTGCATCGTTCTTGGTTGATTTTCGTGATAATGCAGGGAATTCTCTAAGTTCATTAATATACTGTTAGCATCATCATACGAAGCATTGTCTATTTGTTTTTGGGCTTTTAACAAATCTATTTCCAGTTTTCTACGTAAATTGTTATGACGGCTTAAAAATTTAGTCGCTTTATCAGCATACTGAAAACTCAGGTAATTCCTAAACAGCTTATGAGAGGCAAAAGCCAGGTAGTAAAGACTTAGAACATAACGCTTTCCCTCACCAATCGATTCAAGATTCTTAAACAGATGTTTCACTGCCTTTGAATAGTTGTGCGTATAAAAATCGTTAAGTCCCATTAATAAATTGTACGTTTCAAGTTGTTCTTTGCATAAGTAGTGATACGCTTCCTTGATTTCACTTAAATGTTCTTTTTGAAGCGATTCTTTGGCGATCAGTGTATCCAAGCATAAAATCATTAAAGTATCAATTCTTAATACTGAGTGCATTAACTTATCATAATCTGCTTCAATCAATTGGCGATAATGATTGCGTTGATCATCGTCAAGATAATAAATAGCGTCATACAACCCTTCAAGATTTTCCCGTTGCACATTAAGAAAGACTTCATCCATATATAACGTTTGGTCAAGTGCTGAAAAAAGAATCTTTAACGTTTCGACATTTGGATGAATCTTGGCATTTTCGATTTGTGAAATAACGGTATGGGCAATATTGTGACTTCTGGCAATACCCCGTACTGAATAACCGTTATCTTCTCGATAGCGTTTAAAGAGTTTTCCTAATATTTTTAAGCTATCCTTGTGATATAGTGTCTCTTGCATGAAACTTCCCCCAATTTGATTACGCTTGTATCCAGTTTATGATTTTTTCATAGGTCTCTTTCTTATTTACCTCATTTAACACTTCATGTCTAGCATCCCTTATGCTGATAAGTGTTGTGTTTAGTGCATTATTATAGCGATGATAATCCGCATTGAGTCGATCAATCTTTTTCATTTGTCCACTTAAAGTATCCTCAATACCACTAATAAACAATATTGGAACCTTTTTGGTTTTCGCGATATTTTTAGGTTTGTTTATCGTATGTATACAAGAAAAGAAAGCAGGGTAGAAATATTTATTGTATACAAAATTACTTAAAGGATCATTGTTGAACGCTTCAACACTGCTTTCATCACTTGAAAGCCAGTCGTTGTCCGTACGACCTTTTGCAAATGGCTTATTAGCAGATTTGTTGATGGCTTTAGCAATCATCTTATTGGGAGCTTTTTCACTTTTACCCCAACCACTGACTTTCGCCAACCCAATCATCGTTAAACTATATAAGGAGCTATACCTTGGCAAAGTCCCCATGATAATCGCTTGGGATACATACGGGGCATCCCTTTGTAAAAAACGTCTTAAAATGACAGAGCCCATGCTGTGTCCTAAAGTGATAATTGAATCTGTTTGTTCACTGTTGGCAATATGCGATTGAACAATATTGACATCTTCAACAACGTCTTCAAATGTCTCCGTTTTAGAAAATATTCCTAACTTATCCTTATTTTTTACACTTTGGCCATGATGCCTGTGATCATGGGCATATACTGTGTAACCTTTTGTACTTAAGTAATTAGCGAAGTCAGCATATCGTCCACTGTGTTCACTCATACCATGTAACAGATGAATAACTTCACCATTTTTGTTGGTTGGTTCAAACTTTCTAACAAAGAGTTTCAACAATGGATTAACATCAATATAAAACGAGGTTTTTCCCATACACCCGCCTCCTCTTTTATCCATCATAATTATAGCACCAATAACGTTTCTATACAAACTTAATTTCACATAATCACGCTATCACAGCAAATTATGGAACTCTATATTTTCATTTTATAACTAATAAAAGGAATGTGTCCGCAATAATGCATTACATTCCTTATTTCAAATCGTTTAATCGTTAGTTTATTTTTTCTTCTTGACTTCAATACGTTTGTGTTTTTCAGGCTGTTTCATTTCTTTTTTCACAGGTGGTTTAGGTCCCATTTCTTTTGGGCGAGTTGTTTGCTTTTTATCCACTTATAGCTCCCCCTCCTTTCAAATTAATATTACTTATCATCACTTTACACCTGTATATTACACCTAAAATTTTAAAAAATAAATATAAATTTCCACAATTTTTAAATTATTTTTTCAGAGCATATTTTCTATGGATTTCCAGTCCATTATTTAGTTGAAAAACTGCTTAAAAAAGGACTTCAATTAATAATCTCTTTTTAAATAAATAACTCAGTCCATCAATAAGCATTGTGATAAAGTTAATAACCATATCTCTTAATAATCCCTTTACGACAGATATGCGCTTGATAATATTATTAAATAAGGTTAAATTAGAATATAGATACATCATTACAATTTGTAAGGGAATGTTATGGAGGGGATTTCTATCAATTATTTTAAAGCTTTATTGACGTTTTTTCGTAAGTACTATTTATTAGTTATCTTTTTTAGTCTAGCCATTAACAGTATGCATTTCATCATTGCGATGCCACCATTTACGATATTGTTTCCACTTTTGTACCTGTTTCTCAGCACTAAGATACTAAGTTTTTATAGACAAAGTCAAGGCGTTGAGCTTGAAGGGTTTAATAACGTCCTTTCATCTTCTAGGGAAAAAGTTCGTGACACACTGTTGATGGTAAGCATTTATTTGATTGCATTTATCCCTGCTTTGGTCACATTTCTTTTTATTCGTGATTATGGTAGTCCACTACAACTCTACACCTTTAGTGCCCACCAATCGCAAGCCAGTATTAATGAAGCCGTTTTTATAAACAATATTCTTGTATCAGCGATTCCTTTCTTAATCGTGATCTCGTTATTCAGTTTTGTGCCTTTTGTGATATTTGATTCCTCAGAAGACGCAAGCTATGCTTTCATTTTAAAGCGATCAATAAAGATCACATTAAAGTGGTATTTTCTCATACTATTAGTAAGACTATTAGCTTCGATAAGATATATCACAGTCATAATATTTGCATTGTTCCCATTCGCGGCGTTAGTTGCTGTTTTTGATAGAGAATCAGGGGGACAAGAGGGGGCTATGTTGGTCCGAGGTATGCTCTTCCTTTTACTCTTTGTAATTTTAGTGGTCATTCCCCTTTATCATACGCTCATGATAACGATGTATGAAAAGGCAAGAAAGCGTACTGTTAAACTAGAACCCACATCTTAGCACATTTAGTTTTCATTAATAAGTGTATGTTAATCATTACTACGCAAAAAATCCAAGACTTTCGGAATATGAAGTCTTGGATTTTTTATTACATTCTATGATCAATAAAATTCATTATAAATGCTTTTTAAATGCTAACAATGAACTTACAAACCACACAAGGTCAGTAAATTGAAACAAAGATATTGATTATCATTTCTTATTTCTATTTATATAAGTTTTTTGAAATATAACTAGTTATATTTGTTCCTTATTTCAGTTTTAATTGTTTTTTAGAAATATAAATGGTAAAACGGGGATAACGGAGTTACACTTACTGTCTTAACCAATAATTATGTATGAACAATATAAAATATGTTACATTAAAAAAACCGCTAATTAAAGCGGTTATAGAAAGTAAAAATTGGAGGTCCCGACCGGATTCGAACCGGTGATCACGGAGTTGCAGTCCATTGCCTTAGCCACTTGGCTACGGGACCATGATTTTTGCCTATTTAATCTTATCATATTTCCCCGCATTGTCAAGCGATTAAATACCTTAAGATTCGTTGGCTTTTTTCTCGAAATAGGCAAGCATTTTACGTTGCAGAAACATCATGATTCCGGCAAAACCAACACCGACCAAGGCAATCCAAAACACAATCGCCCCTGTACTGACACTACTGCCCGCTCTATGCACAAAGTAGGATGTGATAGAAAAACGTACACCACGGGAGAAAAACACCGCAAATACGTAGGGTTTGAACTTCATTTTTGCAATCGCAGCGGTAAAAATAATCACAAAGAAAGGCAATGGGGTCATCGCAAAGATAAAGATAGCCCAAAAGCCATAGCGATCAAAGAGTTTCTTGGCTCGTTCTCGATAATTTTTCGTGACAAGTTTATTGTATATTTTATTGTCTTCTTTAGCCATAAACAAATACACAATCACTGCTCCGATTGTGTTGGCTGTGACGAGATTGAGTGTCAATACCCACCATGGCGAGGCGTTTGGACTCAATATTAATGGAATTAATATGAACTCGACACCCGCAATTGGAGTAATGGTCTCAATGATCGAATATATGAATAAACCAATTTCTCCAAAACGATTGAAGAAATCAATTAGTGGTGTGAATAGTTCGCGAAGTATATCTATAAGGCCACTATTATTGGCCATAATGGGTAGTCCATTAGACATCACATCCACCTCAATAACCTTACATATTATTTTAGCATTTCTCAAATATTATAGCACACATTTAAGGTGTGGACAATTTAAATATCGATTATAACATACTAAATCATACTCTTTTAGGGTGATTGCATTGATTGGGTTAAAAACTATTTACGTTTGGGATTTTGAGCTTCTATGTCTTGTTGTTTGTAACGTCGCTGTTGTGCTAAATTCTTTTCACTGCCTGCATCCAATCGTTCTGGTCCTTCGACAAATCCCATAGTAATAAAGAGATATACTACAACGGCAATCATGATACACAAAATGATAAATCCAATGGCTATAAACGAGTAATATTCTACCATAAAATCCCCCTCAAGGATTACTAGATAGCAGCACTTCAATATCGCTATCTGTTAAACCTTTCCATAAACCTAAGTAACGATTCACTAAAAGCATTCGGATACGTTTTAACATGTAAATGCCCACCCCCATGAACAATAACATGGGATATATTCGAAGCCGTTTCACTAAAGGCTAAACAGCGTTTTTTAATAAAACGAAAATCATGGTCACCATGTGTAATTAAAGTCGGTTTTTTGACCGGACGTTCAATGCCTTGAAATACTTCGGTGACAACCCCTTCAAATAACTTCAAAATATGTTCTTTAGCAAAAGTATTAAAGTGACCTTTAATCATTTTCTTACTGGCTGCGTCTGTAGATAATAACGTTGCAGCCATATAACTCAAAAATTTCTTTGGCATATAACGCGAAGCAAACAACACCGATTTCACACTAAAGCGAACGAACCAGCTAAAGCCAATATGTAAAGGATGGGCGCCATCAATATGGATGCCTAAGAATCTTTCTGGGTTATGTGCCAATATATATTGAACCAAATAACCCCCTAATGAAACACCTGATAATACGGCAGTATCAATGTTTAAATGATCAAGCAACTCATTAAAACACATCTCAATCGTTTTAAAATTCAGCTTTTCATCCGGTAAAAAACTATCACCATGCCACGGGATATCCCACGTCAAGACTGAATAGCGTTCACTCAATGCGTTGATTTGTTTTTTGAAAAAATACTTATCGCCACCTAAGACATGAAACATCACAATAAGCGGCTGACTAAGATCCCCATAACGTTCGTAATGAATGGGACCAAAAGAACTCTCAAATTTCATAATATTGCCTCCAATA
>PWOH01000057.1 GCA_003557505.1 Mollicutes bacterium
ATCGCCCGTTTTACTAAGTTAAAGTATATCTTCTTAACTGGGCATCACACCTTGTTCATGGCTGCCTTAATCGGGGTTGTTCTCGTTGAAGCTGGTCTTGCAAGTGCACCACTTTATATTCTTGGTGGGATGATGTTAGGACTCGTGATGGCGTTCTTCCCATTTCTTGCTCAACCAACAATGCGCAAGATTACCGGAAACAACGACATCGCCTTAGGGCATTTCTCAACTGTTACTTATGTAATTTCCGCTAAAATTGGTGGATTGGTTGGGAAAAACTCTAAATCAACTGAAGAAATGAAATTCCCTAAAGGGTTATCATTCCTTCGTGATTCAACCGTCGCAATTGCGATTACCATGCTTGTATTATTCATGATCGTTACCTTTGCAGCAGGACCAGAATTCGTACGTGAAGGCCTAGGCGTTGAACAGAACTTTATCATCTTCGGTCTACTTCAAGCCTTAACATTCGCTGCTGGGGTTTACATTGTACTCCAAGGGGTACGGATGGTTATTCAAGAAATCACCCCTGCCTTCCGTGGGTTCAGTGAAAAAATCGTACCAGAAGCGAAACCTGCGCTTGATTGTCCTGTGGTATTCCCATTTGCACCTACTGCAGTATTAATCGGGTTCATCGTTTCCTTTATCGGTGGGGTCATCGGTATGGGGATCTTACTCTTAATCAATGCTGAGAACGTTGTATTGCCTGGTGTTGTTCCACACTTCTTCGTTGGAGCGACTGCTGGTGTCTTCGGTAATGCAACCGGTGGACGTCGTGGGGCCGTCATTGGTTCACTCGTCAACGGGTTAGCCATTACTTTCTTACCGCTTTTATTGTTACCAGTCCTTGGAGAGCTTGGATTCGCCAACACTACCTTTGGTGATGGAGACTTCATTGTCGTTGGTACAATCATTGGCTTCTTCGCACAATATCATGTAATTATCGTTTCTGCGATTGTTGTCGCGTTAACTTCAATTCCATTTATTCACGCAATCGTTACAAGAAACGCACAAACAGACAACGCATAACGAATTATATTGATGAGGAGATAGCCCGTGCTATCTCCTCTCTTTATATCACACGTAAGGATGATGACTATGAAACTTGAACACTTTGCAAATGATATAAGACTCACTACTCTTGAAATGTTAAAACATAAAACATTTGGTCACTTGGGTGGCTCGATGTCTATCGTTGAGACACTCAGTGTGCTCTATGGTAAACATATGCGTGTTGATCCGCAAAATCCTACGGACCCCTTGCGGGACTATTTCGTATTATCCAAAGGACACGCCGGGCCGGCACTCTACGCAACGCTTGCATTAAAAGGATTTTTTGACAAATCTTTATTAAAAACCTTAAATGATGACAATACAACACTTCCCAGTAATTGTGATATGAACATCACCAAAGGCATTGATATGACCACAGGTTCACTCGGACAAGGCTTTAGTGCTGCAGTAGGGATTGCGAAAGGCTTGCAAATCCAAAACAAAAATAATCATGTCTATGTCATCGTCGGCGATGGTGAGTTAAATGAAGGTCAATGTTATGAAGCAATGATGTTTGCGGTGAAACATAAGCTTCACAATCTCACCGTATTTATCGACGATAACAAACTACAACTGGATGGATTTCGCACAGACATCTCTGATACTGCTGATTTTAAACAACGGTTTAATGCCTTCGGATTCCATACCCAAACGATTAACGGCCATGATGTTCATGCCATTGATAGTGCCATTAACGAAGCTAAAAACACCAAAGGTAAACCTACCGTTATTATTTTAGATACCATCAAAGGAAAGGGTATTAAAGCGTTTGAAAACAGAGCGGATAACCATCATATGCGCTTCAGTGATCATGACAATACCATTCTTGAAGAAACCATCAAAGCCTTAAAGGAGGGACAATCATGAAACCACCCCGTGATTTAAGAGTCGTTTATCAGGAAACCATGCATGAACTCTTAGGCCAAAATCCTGATATCGTCTTACTTGAAGCAGATCTCTCTTCAGCCATAACAACCAATAAAATTGATGCACGCTTTTCAAACCGGATTATCAACTGTGGCATACAAGAAGCGAACATGATGGGTGTTGCTGCAGGTTTGAATGTTAGTGGACTAAAACCTTACGTCCATAGTTTTGCGCCCTTTGTCTCAAGACGCGCTTATGATCAAGTGTTTCTTTCTATAGGATATGCTAAACGTGATGTCTTTATTTTAGGGTCAGACGGCGGCATTTCCACAGAACACAATGGGGGTACCCATATGTCGTTTGAAGACATTGCATTAATGCGTGCTATTCCTGGATCTACTGTTTTAGAGATGAGCGATGATATTATGTTTGAACATATTCTAAAACAATCCCTATCTTTTAAAGGACTAACCTATGTCCGCATCAAACGCCGTGGCATGAAACGATTGTATCCAGAAGATGCTACCTTTGAAATCGGTAAAGGCAACGTCATTAAAGACGGTTGTGACGCTACCATTATCGCAACAGGTATCATGCTTGAAGAAGTTTTAAATGCACACGAACAGTTAAAAGCTCATGGCATAGATGCCGCGATTATAGACATGTTCAGCATTAAACCAATCGATAAATCCTTATTATTTCAATACGCTGAGAAAACCGGTTTAATTATTACTGCTGAAAACCACAACCTTGTCGGCGGATTATTCTCCGCAGTCACAGAAGCATTATCCCCCCATAAAATAGCCATCATTGATGGCATCGGTGTTAAAGAATCTTTTGGACAAGTCGGCTTAACCCCCTATTTAAAAGAAACGTATCACTTAACCGCTGAGGCGATTGTTAAAAAGGTTTTATCCTATAAAAACCATTAAAAAACTGCATTTTTATGCAGTTTTTTAATGATTAAGTATAATGTTTCTTACGGATGGACCCATCCATCTTATGGATGATAACGGAAGCCCCCTGTGACTCAGCAAGACTTTCAGCATGGTCGATGGCCGCTTTTTGTGTTTTAAAGTATTTAATCGTTTTGTCGGAGTGTTCTTTGCGAACGCGCCATTGCTTGTAATGTTCAGATGCTTCATCTTTGTTCATTGAAACATGGTAGTTGCGTACTTTCTCTTTTGTTTCACGGATGTTTTTACCAGGTGTTTCTTGATTCATTTCATTTGCTTCTAAAGACGAATCCTTTTCCTTTTTACCAAATAGTCGTTTAAAAAATCCCATATAATCACCTACGCTTTCTAAGGGTATTATAGCATATACTTATAACATTCGTTTAGACAAAACAGGCTTATATATAATATCAAGACAGGTTTATCTTGTAAATTACAGTTTTTTTGATAAGATTAAGTTAGATACGATCTTGGGGAGGATATGTATGGGGAAAAGGAATGGGAACACCACTATTGTCTAGTTCATTTACATCACTTTTTTTGTGATGTTTTTTTTATAAAAATTAGGAGGGGAATCGATGATGGATACTACCATTATTCAACATGAAAATGCACATAATCAACTCATCTACAAACATGAGGCAAAAACGCTCGATAATCGCGCCGAACTTATTGTTCGAGCAGCACAAAAAGTCGTTTTGTTTAAAGACGCAAAACACTTTAACACCTATGGACCCGGAAGACATTTGTTAAGTGAGGAACTTAGTACACCCCAACCTCGAGGCATCTTAGCGTTTTTTAAGAACTTATTCAAAGGAAAGGTCGATGAATCGACCCACGAGTATTGTGACATTTACTTTGTCAATGAAATGGGCAATATGACCATTCACTTCAAAACCGAGCACCCTGTCGTTGTTGAAGACCCCAAACTGGGCTTGTTTTTAGATGTAAGTTGCGGCGGACAGTTTGCGGTCAAAGTTGAAAACATCAATCAATACATGACCAAATTTAATGGGGCCATGACCGCTTTTGACAATAATGCGTTTTTAAAACGATTCCAACGCAAAATCACTAGTATTGTCAATGAAAAAATTGTTAAAACCGTTCAAGAAGAAAAAATCGGCTTTTTAGAACTCGCACTGCATACCGAAAAAATCGGGAAAGAAGTCGAACGGGCATTAATGCCACATCTAAATGAGTACGGCTTTTCACTCAGTGATTTTTTCATTGAATCACTGCGCGTAGATCCTGAAAGTTATAAAAAATTAGTCGCCATGAAACAAGACTCCATCATGAATGAAACCCGGGTGAAAGACTTACGTCACCAACACGAAGAAATGGGACGTGCCAAAGCTTTGATTCGTCGGGAAGAAGGATATACTTATCAAGAAGAACGTCAATTTGATATCCTAGAAGGACTCACAAGGCGTGTCGAAGAAAAAGAAGATTTATTCAAACAAATCATTGACGAGAAAACCTCAGAACAGTTCGGCAATACCTTGACACAAAAAATCCAAACCATGAGTGATGAGTCGTTGGACAAAGATTCTACAACTAAAGTAAGTACAAAAACCGACAAACGAAACACCATTATTTGTCCAGAATGTCAAACAACAAACCTCAAGAAAACGAAACTTTGTGTAGAATGCGGACACGCCTTACAACCCAGCCCCAATTAAATAAAACACCAGCTTATATGAAATTAGACTTAATCATTTATATGAAATATTGTACTTGGAGTGTGGGTGGGGTATAATTACATAAAACAAAAAATATTACGAGGTATAATAATGAATAATTCAAGAATTAACACAGGATTAATCATCCTAAGTGCACTGTATTGTTTTGTCGGCTTTTTAGCGTTTGTGTTACACGCCATTTATTTTGTCGGCGTCACACTTAATATAATAACGTAGATACGTTTATTGATTGTGCCTGCTATATTCTTAGGTATTATCCTTAAACAAAATTACGATAAATTCAATATAGTCATCATCCCACTCATCCTTTTGATACTGGTTAACTTAAACACAGTGATTGTCTTTATCCAAATGCGGTTAAGACTGGGAGAATTTCCACCCTTTGGAAACTTTACACGTATATTTGAACCGATGATATTTTTTATTATGATGATTATGTTCATCATGATAAGGGTGCGTAAAATATCATCCACGCTACCATTTATTATTGTGGGTGGGATCTATGCAGCGACAGTCTTTGGAAATTACTTGCTTCAACTTTTCTATTCTATATTCTATAATATGCAAATACTTCCTATAAATTTCCTGCGAATGAC
>PWOH01000044.1 GCA_003557505.1 Mollicutes bacterium
ATATTTGTCTCCTCTTGTTCTAAGAGATTGTTCAGTAAGTCGTGGATGTGATTGAAATAATCTTTGTGATTAGGCATAGATTATTAGTTGAACAAACCTTCACCTCCAACAATTTTTGGTCTATTCCACGTACAATTACATTATAGGATTTTATAAATGATATGTCAAATACAAAATGAAATGGCTTTATTGGTTGACATTCCTTAATATAAACCATTAAAATATGGTATATACCAATAATTTTGGTAGGGTTTTCAATGTGTTGTTTAAAAAGGCTTTACTTTTCTTTATAATACAAGCATATCCAAACATCATTTTTTACATTTTATGTTTGAAAACTATTCATTTTTGTATGCTTACATAGACCAGTTCACTATGGTATAATATTTTCGGGAGGATGATGGGACTTATGAAACCTAAATATATGACACTTGTAGAAGCACTTGAATCCATGATTCAATCCATGGGAAAAAATGAAATGATACCTTCAGAACGTGTGTTGGCTAAAGAACACAATTTGTCAAGAATGACCGTGCGTAAAGCGATTGATTATTTGGTCGATCAAAACAAACTCTATCGTGTGAACAAAGTCGGTACGTTTACCACCGATGAGAAGCTGTATAAAAAAGTGGATGCTTTTTCTGGTTTCACCAATGAGGTTAGACGCGCTGGTGGGGAGCCTTCCAGTGAGTTGATTGAATATTCTTTGCAAGCAGCAAACAAGCATATTGCTGCGAACTTAGGGATTAAAGAAGGCGATTTGATTTATAAAGTGATACGGCTTAGAAAGAAGAACGGTGTGCCCATCATGATTGATGAAGCACATTTTCCCCAAGCCATTATCCCCTTGAACGAACAAGTCGTGACGGGATCGATTTATGACTATATTCAAAATACTTTAGGCTTAAAAATCGTAACTGCCAACCAACGTTTTAAAGCGACATTTGCAAAAAAAGAATATCAAAAGTATTTAGAAATTGATGAATTGACCCCAGTGATTCGAACTGAACTGCATGTTTACTTAGAAGACGGAAGAATTTTTGAGTTTAATCATGGTTATATAAATACCGATCGCTATGAAATCGTCTCAAAAAGTTATCAATAATAGGAGGACACCAAGATTTAAAGATGTTAACCAAGACATAAGGGTATCAGTTATTTTTACCGTTGTTAGTTATTTGTTAATTGTTAGTTTCAGTATTCACGGATTTTTCACTTCGGTTCAACAATATTTTAATAACATGTTGTTTTATGCCTTGCCGCTTAGCGCGCTTTCGATTTTCTTCTCTCGTACTGCAGTTCGCAAGGGAATTGATGATTATAACCAAAAGGTAATTGCTTTGAGTTTTCGATTCGCAATACTTGCAACTGCTTTATCTGGGCTTATTTTAATCGTTATTGCAATCATTACTTAAAAGAAAGGACAGTATGAATGGATAAAACATTTGAAAGTCAGACCTTAAACAAAAAACAACTAGCGATTTTAATCTTTATAGGTGGGCTTATTGGTGGGATCGTTGTATATTTTATTCAACGCGCTATCGCAGGACAACCATTGCTTGTTGAAGAAGCGACTTATATCAATTTATTGTTAACGTATTTAATCGGTCTATTATTATCGGCATGGTATTTTATTCGCGATTATGTCATGTATGATGGACTGACACTGCATATGAAAGATAACAAACTTCAGTTCATTCGTAAAAACAACGACAAAAGTGAATTTGGTTTCTTAGAACTAAAGAACTTTCGAGAAATGCGAATCTTCTATAGTATGTTTGGCGTTGTAAAAGTCACATTGCAGCTTAAAAGTTCCGTAGATTTTAGACGTTATCAAAAAGTGATATTATTGCCCTTAAAAGCACGCTCAGAATTTCTGATTGCTTTAGATGACAATGTAAAAAAAGCACAAAAACATAAATCAACTCGGGTTGAACCAAAATAAAAAAGTCTGTTGGCTACTTAGTAGTAGTCAACAGACTTTTGATTAGTCTTCTTTGATATCGATGCCTTGTTCACCAAAAGCATCGAGTAACCCTTGCATGGTTTTGTCTTCATCGCCACCATCAACGGTAAGCGTCACTTCCCCATTTTGAGGAACCGCAAGACTCATAACGGCCAAGATACTTTTTAAATCGATTTCTTTACCTTCAAAAATCAATTTGATATCGCCAGGATATTCTGAGGCTTTTTTGGATATTTTTGAGGCGGGACGAGCATGAAGACCAGCTTCATCAGTAATTACAATGGTTTTCTTTTTCATAAATTATCATCCTTAAACTGTTTTATAATGGTTTTTACTTCACTAGCTTCTTTTGCATTTAATACATCTTTGGTAAGTGTTTGTAATGCCTTACTGTTTAGTTTTGATAGGGTTTTGCGTATTTCTAAGATACTGCTTGGACTCATGGATAGTTCATCCATGCCCATACCAGCCAGTACTAAGGCTAAGTCAAGTTGACCGGCTATTTCACCACAGACACCGATATCAATCCCTGCTTCATGGGCCGCTTCTAATGCGGTGTGCATTAATCGTAACAGGGTAGGATCGTAGGGTTCGTATAAATAGCTGACATGTTCATTCATTCGATCTGCGGCAAAAAGGTATTGAATGAGATCGTTCGAACCGATACTGAAGAAATCAACTTCTTCTGCCAACGCTTTGGCATTGAGTGCGGCTGAAGGAATTTCAATCATAATCCCTATATCAATATTTTTCTGATAAGTGATATTTTCAGCATCTAATTCTTTTTGAACCTCTTCAACAATGCTTTTGGCACGACGGACTTCACTGACAACAGCGACCATCGGTAACATTATTCTAACATTTTTTTGGTCTTTTGCAGCAATTAATAAAGCACGAAGTTGGGTTTTGAATAACTCAATTTCATCAAAACATAACCGAATTGCGCGTTTTCCTAAGAAAGGATTATCTTCTTTAGGTTGCTTAATATAAGGAATGTTTTTATCGCCACCGATATCCAAAGTCCGGACGATGACCGGTTGAACGGTTTCAAAAACTTCCTTGTAGGCTTCGATTTGTGTCGCTTCATCCGGTTGACTGTCACTTTCCATAAATAAAAATTCCGTTCGAAACAATCCGATGCCCTCAGCGCCATTCTCAGTCACACCTTGTAATTCTTTTGGTGACCCTAAATTAGCGAATAACGGGACTTTTACGCCGTCTTTAGTCAGGGTTTCCTTATCTTTAAATTTATTAAGGGTTTCTAAATACGTTTTATAGGCACTAAGTTTATCTTGCATTTTTTCTAACGTTGCATCATCAGGATTGACATAAACATTATGATCGATAGCATCCAACGCTAAGGTATCACCGTCATTGACATCCTCAAGGGCTCCTTGTGCACCAACAATCGCCGGTATACCAAGAGCGCGTGCCATAATGGCCGTGTGTGAAGTGAGACCGCCAACTTCGGTGATGAATCCTTTAACATACTCAAGATTTAAACTTGCGGTATCACTCGGAGTAAGATCATGTGCAACAATGATGGTATCTTTATCAATCAAGGAAGGATCATTTGGGGTTTTTCCTTGAAGATAGGTCAATACCCGCGTGCGAATATCTTTTATATCGGCCGCACGTTCTTTGAAATACTCATCTTCCATGTTAGAGAAAATATCGATAAATTGGTTGGCGACTTTGTTATACGCGTTATCGGCACAAAGTTTTTCCCCTTCAATCATCGCTTCGACTTGACCTTTCATCTCAGGGTCGTTGACCATCTGAATATGGGCATCAAAGATTTCAGCGTGTTCACTGCCCATAGATTGTTCTGCGTTGTCACGAATTTTCTCAAGATCTTGTGTACTTTTTTCTAATGCTTCGTTAAGTTTTTTAAGACTGGCTCCTACGTCATCGCATTGTTTGTCTTCAACAGTAATTTCTTTGTGTTCCATAGTACGAACATTCCCAATCGCAATACCTTTTGAAGCCATTTTACCTTTCTTCATCATACATCATCCTCGCTTTAATTTATAGTCATGATGCGACCATACTTGAATATTTTGTTGATGGTTATTGTCTCATCGAACAATAAAAGATCGGCGCGTTTGCCTTCTTTTATACTGCCGATGGTATCACTAAGTCCGATGGCTTTAGCAGGATTTGTTGCAGCCATTTTTACAGCATCTTCAATACGCACATCATTATCATTTATAACATTTTTCACAGCTTGATTCAAATTTAAGGTGCTGCCGGCCAGTGAACCATTTTCCAAGCGTGCTTCACCGTTTTTGACTTGTACTGCCTGCCCACCAATATCATAAGTGCCATCTTGAAGGCCTGCCGCTTCCATTGCGTCACTAATTAGTATCAAGCGATCAATGCCTTTTGCGTTCAAGGCTAAATTAACCGCGCCTTTATGAAGATGAACGCCATCAATAATCAGTTCACCATACACACGCGTGTCATTCAAGATTGCGCCTACAACCCCGGGATCACGGTGGTTAAAGCCACGCATTCCATTGTATAAATGGGTAGCGATATGCATGCCTTCTTCGATGCCTTGTTGAGTTTGTTCGTACGATGCATCGGTATGAGCAATAGCACTTTTGACCGCAACACTGTTTAAGTATTTGGTCATCGCTAAGGCATCCGGTAATTCAGGCGCATAGGCCACGACCTTGATGGTGCCTTGAGCGCGTTCTATATAATGTTTTAGTTGTTTAAGATCGGGGTTTAGTATAGCACTTTCAGGTTGTGCCCCTTTTTTCTTGACGTTAAAATAAGGGCCTTCAAAATAAATACCCTCCACTGTGGCAATGGGGTCACGTGGTGATTGTTCCTGCATATAGTCGACAATGTTATCAATCGCTTTTTCGAGTTTGTCCTGGGGATTGGTTACTGTCGTTGCTAAAAAGCTTGTGACGCCATTTTTAAGATGATAGGTCGCAATGTTTTCTAAGGCCTCAGGCGTCGCATCCATCGCATCATATCCGGTGTTGCCATGATTGTGTATATCAATAAAGCCTGGTGATAAATACTGGTTATTGCCATCAATGATCTCATCGACATGAACCTCTGTTTCATCATCGAGATAGATAATTTTTTCTATTTTATCATCGTTGATTATCAATCCGTGGTTTTGAATAGCACCTTCTTCTAAG
>PWOH01000110.1 GCA_003557505.1 Mollicutes bacterium
GAACGATTACTGTCAATAAGCGATGAATGCGAACCAAGCGTTGATTAATTAGTAATGACAAGAGAATAATCAGCCCCATAATAGAGAGTCCTAATAAAAATTCCATGTTATCCCTCCGCTACATTAATCATATCATTAAATCCATGTTTTTCCTTTGTATTTCATATAAGGAATAAAGTAAAGTAGAAAAAATACGCTGAACGGGTTTAAAAAAACGTTCTATCGTACTATAATGATGTGTAAATGTGAAAGGATGATTATATGAATTTTAAACCAATAACAATCCTCGCACTGCTAATAATGACCCTGTTCATTGTGGCTTGTACGAGCAGTGAAACGTATACTGTAAGATTTTTAGACTATGATGAGCGTGTTATTACTGAAGAAGAAGTTTTATCTGGTGATGATGTGACTTTACCAGAGCGACCGACGCGTGAAGGCTATATATTTACTGGTTGGCAAGGCAATACGCAAAACATCACAGAAGATACCGATGTTCATGCTCAATATGCTGAAAACACGATTGGCAATGTTATTAATGAGTTATTTGATGCTGGCAGTTACACGGAAGTGCTTGAATATAGTGCTGATGGTACCCTTGAACAGACCAATACGTTTAGGCTTGATGAACAAGCAGTCTATACCAAATACCAACGCCCCGGACAAACTGAACAGGAAGCCTATTTCATTGATGAAGGCGATACTTACACAGAACATGTTATCCACCAACAAGCAGCGTGTTTTGAATCTGGCGAACTGGCGAACGATGATTATGATCACGCTCGTGAAAACTTTTCGTGGCGACGTTTCATTCCTAGTGGGGCCACAGTAGAATGGTTTGAAAATGTCGATGGAGTTTATGAGCTTCGTGAAGGCTACGAGGATGAAGTCGTAACTTTGATTGGGACAGCTTTTGATTATTATGCGCTAAGTACAGCAGACGGAAACTTAACATTGCTTTTGGAATTAACGAATGATGACGGTCAATCAGTTCGTTATGAAGTAGAATTTTCTCACCTTAATGAAACCATAATCGATTTACCTGATCTGGATTATTGTGAAAGTCAAGAATCCGAGTCATTCACATACTACGAAACCGATGAAGGCGCTATTATCACTGGCTATACTGGCGATTCAAACCATATTGAAATCCCCGCACAACTCAATGGGGTAGATGTCATTGAAATTGGCTTTGATGCTTTTTATCAAGCACATACTATCGAATCAGTGATATTGCCTGATGGGCTTTATCGCATCGGTCCTTGGGCCTTCTCGGAAATGCCAGCGTTGCAAACAATCAATATCCCAAAATCAGTCGAAGTGATTGATGAGTATGCATTCCGATCAAGTAATGCCCTTAGTATTCATGCTGAAGCTAGTGAAACTTCTGAAGGATGGCATGAAAATTATAAACCTGATGACGTCGACGTGATATGGGATTACGATCATCAACCAGATGAAGATTGATGAGCCCTGGAGATAGGAGTCACTAATGAGTATATTGGACATTAAAACGCTTGATTTTACTTATGGAGCCGATATTTTATACAAAGGCGCAGAAATGCGCCTTTTTGAAGGTGAACATGCTTGTTTGGTCGGGCCTAACGGATCAGGAAAATCCACGTTACTGAGATTAATGGAAGGTTCACTCTCTCCTGACAAAGGGACAATTGAATGGGCTGGGAATAAAACAGTCGGATATCTCGACCAATATCAAACCCTCAACGAAGAACAAACGGTTAAAGCTTACCTCTATAATGTGTTTTACGAACTGTTTGAAAAAGAAACATATATGGAATCATTATATGAGAAACTCGGCGATGCTGAGCCAGAAAAACAAGAACGCATGCTTAGTACTGCCGCACAAATCGGGGAGATGCTGATTGACTCAGACTTTTATGCCATAAAAAGTAAGATTGGTTCAGTTATTCATGGGCTTGGTTTGGACAGTAATATTTTAGAAAAACCCATTAAAGATTGTTCAAGTGGCATGCGTGCTAAAGTGATTTTAGCGAAACTTTTATTAGAAGAAGCCGATGTATTACTCCTTGATGAACCCACAAACTTTTTAGATATCAAGCACATAGATTGGTTATCAAAATTTTTAAACGACTATGAAAAAACTTTTATTGTCGTTTCCCACCACGAAGAATTTTTACAACAGGTCGCAACGACAGTATTTGCGCTGGAAAACCATGAAATCATACGTTATAAAGGCAACTATGATTATTATCTTCAAGCAAGAGCGCTTCGGTATGAACAACATGAAAAAGCGTTTGAAACCCAACAAAAATTCATCAAAAAAACAGAGGACTTTATTCAAAAGAATATCACCCGTGCTAAAACATCGACACGCGCTAAATCCCGCCGTAAGATGCTAAAAAAAATGCCAAAACTCAAAGCACCACCAAAGACGCGGACTTATCAGTTTAAATTTCCTGTTGGTCGTCCCTCTGGAAAAGAGGTTTTAAAATTAAATGGGCTAGAGATTGGATATGACGCGCCGTTAATCGAACCATTAAGTTTTGAAATATTAAAAGGCGAGAAAGTAGTGATTACTGGTAAAAACGGAATTGGTAAATCAACCCTTCTTAAAACTTTACTGGAAAAAACCGCTAAAATCAGTGGAAAATTTTATTGGAGTGATACCGTTACAATCAGTTATTTTGAACAAGATTCCACTTTGCATGGTGAACTAACCCCTTTTGAGATTGTTCACAATGCCTATCCAGACTTTACCCGAAAAGATGTCATGAGTCTATTGGGGGCGCATGGCATTAACTATGAAATCGCGCATCGCATGATTAAAACCTTATCGGGTGGAGAAAAAGCAAAGACACGTCTGGCGTTACTGCGACATCAAAAGTCCAATGTTTTAATTGTCGATGAGCCTACTAACCATCTTGATGCAGCCGCAAAAGAAGCATTAAAAGAGGCTTTGGAAGCTTATCAGGGAACCTTGCTCCTTGTCTCGCATGAAGAAGCATTTTACCGTGATCTTTGTGATTATGAAATCGCGCTTTACAGTGTGTAGCCTTATGGTTACACACTTTTTTCTTTGAAAACAGTTGAGCTTTTTTGATTGGTTTGTTATACTTTAAAAGAACTAATCGGGATGTGGCGCAGTTTGGTAGCGCACTTGGCTGGGGGTCAAGTGGTCGCAGGTTCAAATCCTGTCATCCCGACCATTATTTATCAGTGGAATGACAGCACAATGAGGTGCTGTCTTTTTTTGTGATTGTTTCATTGCAGGTACTGTTAGGGATGTCGACAATTTTTTGTTATTTTTCCTGACCATTTGGTTATGTTTAATGCGAAAACCCATCCACTTATGGAAAGCTTTAACTATAAGTGGTATAATTTAAGTGTAAATAGACCATATTTCTGTATGCACTTTAAGGAAGTGAATGCCATGTGGTGGTTATTAACAGATTTAATTGAACAAGTTATCTTAATTTTTGTTGTTTTATCGGTGTTCACATTGTTTGTTATCTATTTGACAGAAGGCATTTGCAAACTTATTAGATATTTCATGGATAAACATACTAAACGCCCACATAAATAAAGGCACATATACTTATTATAGTGTTTACATATAAATTTTAAGAGGTGATAGTATCAAAAATATTGGGAAAAAATTTATGGAAGGCACAACTTATCAAATGATGGAAGAAACACCTAGACAACGTGGTGAGACATCACCGGCTTTGGAGAAAAAAGACGAGGGTCAATCAATTGCTTTAAGCAATCCTAAAACATTATTAGAAAAATCATTTCCATTGAATAAGGCCATCACTGAGCGAACAAGTCATCGCAAATATTTGAATCAACCACTTTCTTTTGAAGAGTTATCATATCTCCTATATGTAACCCAAGGCGTAAAAAAAGTAACGTCCAAAGCAACCTTTAGAATGGTACCAGCCGCAGGCGCCCGCCATGCTTTATTGACTTATCTTTATATCCGGAATGTCAAAGGGATCCCTAAAGGGTTGTATCGTTATCATGCGCTTGAGCATGAACTCGTAAAACTTCCTACCCCGGATACGTTTCAAGATGATTTAGTTACGGGGGCTTTAGGACAAAAAATGTTTGAAACGTCTGCATTAAATTTTATATGGGTTGCCGATAAAGCGAGAATGTATCATACCTATGGTGAACGTGGCTACCGGTATTTACACCTTGATGCCGGTCATGTTTGTCAGAATCTTTACTTAGCTTGTGAGCTAATTGATGCTGGCACTGTCGCCGTAGCGGCTTACGATGATAAGAAGATTAATACTTTGATGAATATTGATGGCGACAATTTCTTTACAATCTATATGGCGCCTGTAGGCAAAGTCTAATAAAAACGATATCCGAAGTTGAAGGTCGGATATCGTTTTTTTTAATACTATTTGGTTTTTGGTTTCCCATAATGCAAGGTAAGTTGCGGGAAAGGAATTTCGATTCCGTTGGTGTCAAAAATTTCTTTAATGCGTTGGCGAAGTACGCGTTCACAGTGCCACTGAGTCATTGTTTCAACGCGACACACCACACGGATATCAACACCGTTATCGTTAAGGTTTGTGACCCCTAGTACTCTAGGGTCTTCAAGTAAGTGAGAAACTTCTTCACGTAATTTAGGCAATTCTTGTTTCAACAATTCGATTGCAGAGGCGACATCTTCTTTATAAGCAATAGAGAAATCCGCTACCGCCAGGCTTTGTGAAATCGAAAAGTTAGACACGGGATCAATACTCCCGTTATTAAAAATCTTGATTTCGCCACGAATATTTTTGACTTTAGTCGTTTTTAACCCAATGTCGGTCACTTCACCCATGAATCCTTGAACTTCTACCCAGTCACCCACATCGAAATGATGTTCAAAGATAATAAAGAATCCACTGATTAAATCATTAATAAATTTTTGGGCACCCAGTCCAATTACCAGTCCCATGATACCTAGTCCGGCTAAAGCGGGACCGACATTCATGCCCCAAATTGATAGAATTGCAAGTAACGATGCAATCACGACAATATATTTTACAATGCTCATTGTTACATTCGCAATAGTTTTCTTACGACGTTGGTTAGCGCTAC
>PWOH01000034.1 GCA_003557505.1 Mollicutes bacterium
ATCTAAGAGTGATGCGATATCACGATGTTTTAACCCCGCAACCACTCTCAGTAAGACAATCTGTTGATCTTCTTTTGAGAGCATTGATAAATAGTATTCACTGACCATCCGCTTTTCGACTGAAGATTCTTTACTAATGAAGAGATCAGGATTTTCTTGACCGTCTATATCAGTATGTTTCGAACGTTCTCGGTACATATCTAAAGCGGTATTTTTTGCGATTGTCAATAACCAGTTCATAAACTTATACTGTTTTTTATAGGTGTGAATACGCTTTAACATTTTAATATACGTTTCTTGCATCGCATCTTCAGCCAAAGAGCGGTCTCTCACAATGGGGAGAATCATGGCATATACAGCATGTCTCGTTTTGTAATAGACCGCTTCAAAAGCTGATTCATCATTTTTTTGAATGGCACGTGCGTATTGTTCTAGTGTCATCAGATCACACCTCTAATCGTTCCTTATTATATCACGACTTTGGGGTGTTATCGATTATAAATCAGTATCTTCTTCGTCGTCATCGTCGTCATCGTCGTCATCATCATCGTCGTCATCGTCAATCACAACACTGCGGCTATCAGAAGTTTCGATGGTGTAGGTGATTGTATACGTTCCATCTGCTTCATTGTAAACAATTAAGATTTCAATTTCGCCTTCTTCAATGGTGTTGCCATTTTCCATAATTTTGTATTCGATATCTACTGTCGTTTCATTGCCGTCTGTTTCAATTTCGAATTCAAATTCACTTTCACGATTATTTTCGAGGAATTTAAGTTCTAATTCCATCTCATCGTTTTCTTCTTCAAATTCAATTTCTATGCGTTTAACCAGTTGATTATCAATGAACATTTCAATGACAAGTTCAAGTTCAGTCTCTTCACCGTCATCTTCGAATTCGTAGGAAACCGTGACATAGTTTTCATCGTCAAGGAATGCTTTAAATTCAAGTTCTTCTTCGTCTTCTTCTACTTCACGTTCGCCATAGACTTGATAGGTTTGACCATCAATTTCAATGATGCCTTCAATGATACTTTCGTATTCACCGTCTTCTTCATCTTCATCTACGATTGTTTCGTTATAATGTAAATAATAAACATCGTTTTGGCCTTCCATGTTAATGAAGTTAATTGCCATGACATACTCATAGTCTTCCATTTCGGAAACCTCTACACTCACATCGAATGAATCTTCACCGGTAAATGTACGGATAAGATCAAGGTACTGTTCAAGTTCATCGATTGAATCCAAAACTTCGATGTCATCCAAAACACTGAGTGTTTGTGGAGATGTCGTTGTCGCCATGGTTTTTAGTCTTTGCATTTCATTAAGTGCACCAACAGATGCGAACGCTGAAAGACCGACTTGTTCTTCAGTTGAATCAATAATTCCTGCTTTTTGTTCTGTACTAGCACAAGCTGCAAGTCCAATAAATAAGGTAAATAATACGCCAAGTAACATAAATTTTTTCATTTCTAAAACCTCCAAAGTTTTATTTTTTATTTTCTTTTCACTGTATATACGTATGTCAGGCCTAGTTTGTTGGGAAAATATAAAATTTTTTTAAAATACTAAATCAACACACCTTAAATCATGGTCTCACGATAGTGATTTTACCTAATAAAAAAAGGGCCAACCATTACGTTGCCCCTTGACTCAAGAAATCCCATCTTATTTAATACATGCTATTTCTATATATACTTTGAATATACGTAAACATTAATGCGAAAAATGCCGAGTGCCTGTAAAGACCATGACGATACCAAGTTTATTGCAGGCATCAATGGAATCTTTATCACGCTTGGATCCTCCCGGTTGAATAATGGCCTTTACGCCGTATTGATGCGCTAGTTTAACAATATCATCAAACGGGAAAAACGCATCAGATGCAAGTACGATATCGTTGGTATGGCCTTGGGCTTTGGCCCACTCCAAAGCAAGTTTCGCCGCACCCACACGGTTCATCTGTCCAGCCCCAATGCCAATGGTTTGATGCTCCTTACTTAAGACAATCGCATTGCTTTTTACGTGTTTAACTGCGCGCCACGCAAAGAGGAGTTCTTTTAGTAGTTTATCACCAGGATTTTTCGTGGTGACACATTGTAAATCGGATGCTTCAACGGTTTTTCTATCCATCGACTGAACCAAGGCACCGCCATTAATGGTGGTGATTTTTTGATGAGTATTAGAGATTGCTTGCATATCAAGTTGTAACAGTCTAAGGTTTTTCTTTTGTTTTAAAATTGATAAGGCTTCCTCATCAAATGAAGGCGCAATGATGATTTCTAAAAAAGTTTCATTTAATGTGGTGGCTAAATCTGGTGTTACCTTGCGGTTAAGGGCAACAATCCCGCCAAATATACTCGTTGAATCACTGTTATAAGCTTTTTGGTAAGCTTTTTCTATGGTCTCATCAACGCCAATGCCGCAGGGATTCATATGTTTAAGTGCGACGGCGCAAGGTTCACTGAACTCAGCGATAATATTTAGCGCCGCATTGGCGTCTTGAATATTGTTGTATGAAAGTTTTTTGCCATGTAAAATATCGGCTGCGAATAAAGAGTAAGGATCATCAGTGTTATCCTTATAAAGATAAGCTTCTTGATGCGGGTTTTCTCCATACCGCAAGGTCTCTTGGTGGGACCATGTTTTTTGCAGGGACTTATCCTGAGATAAATAACTGGCAATCATCTGATCATAATGGGCAGTATGATGAAAGACTTTTTGCGCGAGGGACACTCTTGTCGATAAGGTGGTTTCACCATGGTGTTTTAGTTCTTCGATGACTAATTTGTAATCGCTAGGATCACATAATGCAGTAAGAGAGGCCATGTTTTTAGCGGCACTGCGTAGTAGGGTAGGACCACCAATATCGATTTGTTCAATGGCTTCTTGTTGGGTTATATTTTCTTTTTTAATGGTCGCTTCAAAAGGATACAAGTTAACGACCACCATATCAATCGGTGAAATATCCTCTTTTTTTAAAGCATCCATGTGAGAAGATTTTTCACGGTTAGCCAAAATCCCCCCATGGATTTTGGGATGAAGGGTTTTAAGACGGCCTTCAAGCAGTTCTGGGAACTTGGTATAGTCACTAACCGCAGTTACCTTGAAGCCGTGGCTTTCTAGGAATGTTTTTGTGCCACCTGTTGATAGGATTTCATAGTCTTGAGCCACTAACGCTTTGGCGAGTGGTTCAAGGTTTTGTTTATCACTGACGCTGATTAGTACTTTTTTCATTCTGTTGCCTCCAATGTAAGAAAAATACATTTTTTTTGATATAATGATTGTATAATGATTACTCCTAGTATATGCTTTATTGATAAAAGCGTAAAGGGGAAATCCGCTGGCTTAATCAAAAAATAAATAGTTGCATATACACAAATTAATCCAATGATTTATGCTATAAATTATCTACTATTAAAATGCAAACGGGGGGACATTATGAAGACAAACTATTTGAAAAACGAGTTAGATCAACGCTTACGTGAAGACAACCAAATCCTTGATTTTATCCAAAAAGGGTCCCTTGATGGGATTTGGTATCTCGATTTAACCAACATGGATGATGAATGGATGAGTGAACGTTTTTGGGAAACATTAGGGTATGATCCTGCACAGAAAAAACATAAAGTCGAAGAATGGAAAAACATTATTTTCGACGATGACTTAGAGATTGCGATGGATGAAATGCAGCGTCATATTGAAGATCCAAGTTATCCATATGACGTTGTCGTCAGATATCATCATAAAAACGGTTCAACGGTATGGATTCGCTGTAGAGGCATTGCGATACGTGATGAAAATAATCAAGCAACGCGGATGCTTGGTTCTCATATTGATATTACCAAGATTAAAAAAACAACCGATGCACTGCATAGTATTAAAGAAGAGTATGAGACGGTCTTTAACGGGACACAGGATGCATTGTTTTTAATGGAAGTTTTAGGTGCAGGGCAGTTTCGTTTTATTCGTTCTAACCAGGCCCACCAACAAAAAACCGGGATTACCTTAGCCATGATTGCCGGAAAAACGCCCCAAGAACTACTTGGAAAAGAAGGTGGGGATTTAGTTTCATTAAATTATCAACGCTGTGTGGATTCAAAAGAAGCCATTCACTATGAAGAAGTGCTAGACTTACCCGGTGGGAAAAGAACCTGGTATACGACACTTTCACCAATTATCATCGCCGGAAAAGTTGTCAATATCGTTGGTTCCGCTACCGATATCACAGATCGTAAAGCGTTGGAAAAAGAACTGGAGTATCGTGCAAATTATGACTCACTCAGTGGACTGGCTAAACGAGAATTTTTCTACAAAAAGCTTCAAGAAGCCATTCAATATGCCAACGATCTGCACTGTCATTTCGCTTTAGCCTACATCGATCTTGACAAATTCAAAGAAATCAATGATGCTTATGGACATCGCACCGGTGACAACGTCCTGATTGAAGTGTCGAACCGTATAAAAAAAGCAATTGGACCCAAAGATTTTGCGGCACGCCTTGGGGGCGATGAATTCGCAGTAATCGTTTGTGCCACCGCAAGCAAACAATATATCACCTCGTTGAAAAATGCTTTGGAAAAAGCGATAAAAACACCAATTAATATTGATAATACTACCCATCATATTGGCGTCTCCATTGGCATTGCGCATTACCCACAACATGGGACAAACTATGAAGATTTATTGCACCATGCCGATCAGGAGATGTATAAAAATAAGAATAAGTAGACAATACTTTCGGGTATTGTCTACTTATTCTTAATAAAAACGATGCCCGTTTGCGGGCATCGTCAAGGACAATGATTATTGATTGTTTAGCGTGATGGTATACATTATATCTTTGGAATTAATCGTGGGACTTTCAGAAAAATCAAAGTGTTGCACACGATCTGGATTAGTAATGACCACAGGAGTTATAATGCTTTTGGCATTAGTTTTTAAGTACTCTAAATCTAAGGTGAGTAGTTTTGAGCCTACTTTGACTTTTTTACCAACTTTGGTATGTACTTTGAAACCTTTTCCTTTTAACTTCACCGTCTCAAGACCAACATGAA
>PWOH01000023.1 GCA_003557505.1 Mollicutes bacterium
GGCACCACCAACGAACCCTGGGACTAACCCGGGACGATCGGCAATCGAATAGGCAATGTAACCCGCTAGTGCCGGTAACATGAACATAAATGTTAGGCCACCAACGACATTAAACCATTCTGCTACAACGTTTCCTGAACCGTAGAAGTCTTCACCAGCACTACCGATGTCAACTAAGAAGGCTAAGGCAATCATGATACCTCCGGCAACCACAAATGGAATTAATGCCGAGACACCACTCATAATGTGACGATACAACTTCAACTCTTTAAAAAATTCTTTCATAAATATCTCCTCCGTAATTTTATTATTACTACTCTTTAGCTTTGTAAATTTTAAAATTTCCATCAAGTGCTTCTTCAATTAATTCTGCACTTTTCTTGATGGCATGGGATACTGAAACTTCTTTTAATGGTTTCCCATCAAAACGTGCCATTTCAACACGGGCATCCGCTGCAATAATCACAGCTTCAGCTTCTTCGATGTCTTTTTTACTGAGACCATTCTCAACACCGATTGAACCAGCAGTCTCAACTTTGATTTTTGCCCCCGCTTTTTTGGCGGCTTTTTCAAGTTGTTCAGCAGCCATATAGGTATGGGCAATGCCTGTGGGACATGATGTAACGCCTACTAATTTACGACTCATGATTGTTCCTCCTTATCCATTTCTTCCAATATTTTTAAGACACTTGATGGATCAGACGCTTCTCTTAAAGCGGCTCTGAATTCATCATGCATCAGTTTTCTTGAGAGTTTTTGTAAGATCTTTAAATGAAGATTTTCACCACCACTTGGTACAGCAATCATGAAGATCAGATCACTTAAGGTATCATCTAGAGCTTCAAAATCGACCCCTTCACCTTTCGCTTTTGCGAATATCAAGGCTGGTTTATTAACCGTTTCACTCTTCGCATGCGGAATCGCAATTCCCATGCCAATGCCCGTTGAGCCTTCTTTTTCACGGGCTTTGATGGCGTCTTTGAAGCCTTCAATGTCATTGATAATGTCACTCGCTTCAAAGCGTTTCGCCAGTTTGTCGATGACATCATTTTTATTGTCAAAATCTTCATTAAGAATAATTAATTGTTCGTTGATTAAATCTGTAATGTTCATGCTTTCACCTCATTAATAATCACTTTCTTTAAAATAGAATCGATGGTTGCTCGTTTAGCTAGTCCGTATTCAAAGGCTGTGGCACTCCCACACGCAACACTTTGTTTAAAACAGTGGTGAGCCGCTTGTTGGTTGGCATATGCACTTAAGAAGCCTCCGACCATCGAATCGCCTGCTCCAACTGTGTTTCTAACTTCACCTTTAATAGAGTCTGCGACATACACATGATCTTTATCCGCATAGATAGATCCCATTGCCCCTCTTGAGATAATGACATGTTTGGCCCCTTTTTTGATGAAGTATTGGGCTGCGTCTATAATTTCTTTTTCACTGTTCATTGGACGCTTAAGCAGTTTTTCAACTTCATGCACATTGGGTTTGACAAGTAATGGTTTATATTCCAGTAAGGTCATGAAATCTTCACTGTCTATATCCATCACAAACTCAATCCCACGTTCACTTAAGAATTTAACAATATCTTCATAGGTGAACTGATTGCCACTGACAGAACTCCCTGCAAGGACCACAATATCTTCAGGGGTTAAACGCGCAAACTGATCAAAAAGTCGCGCCGCTTCACTTTCAGTGACTTTAGGACCTGAGGCATTCACTTCTGTTGTTTGTCCTTCATGTTTAAGTTTTACGTTAATCCGTGTGAGATCTTCTATTGTAATAAAGTCTGTGTTGATATCATAATGGGTCTTGATGTATTGTTCAAAATAGTTGCCGGTAAACCCACCGACAAATCCGAGGGCGACATTTTTAGTGCCTAAGATAGAAAGGATTTCTGAGACATTAATCCCTTTGCCCCCTGCACGGTATTTTGTGAAATCCGCCCGATTGAGTTGATGATGTTTGAAGGATGAGAGTTCCATCCGATAATCGAGCGCAGGATTAAGTGTCAAAGTATAAATCATATAAACCGACCTCCTACGTCTTTGTCACTGATGAGACGACACTCGTCCGCTTCAGCGAAAATATAAGCTGTCGTACGGTTAAACTTACTGCCATCACTGAGTACGAAACTCTGACGACTTTTTTGAATCACCCGTTTTTTAAGTAGCCCTTCTTTTATATCAGGCGTTGAATACCCTTTTGAAGAAACACCGTTGGTTCCCATAAACGCCATATCAAAATTAAAGTTCGCAATGGCATCAATGGCTTCTTCTCCAACAACCGCGAGTGTTGTGGGTTTAACATTGCCTTTAACCATCATCGTTTCAATACCATATTTGGCAAGTTCAATCGCAATGTTAAGTCCGTTGGTACACACCGTAAGGTTTTTGGCATGAATATGTTTAATCATATGAAACGTTGTTGATCCCGCATCAATATAGATAAATCCTTCATCAGGGATCAGTTGGGCAGCTTTTTTACCAATGGTATCTTTAATTTCAATATTTTCATTTAAGCGTTGGTTAATAAAGGTATCGGTGATATTTTTTTCAATCAGTTCCACACTACCATGGTGTTCTGTAAGGATTCCTTGTTGGACAAGGACTTTCACATCGCGGCGAATCGTTGATTCACTGACATCCAAAAACGCTTTGAATGCATCAATTTCTGCCTCTTTATGTTCACTCATGTATTGTTTTATCTTCTTTAAGCGCTCATTTCGTTTCATGACAGCCACCTCGTTTTAATTTCACTTTTATATTATCATTCTTTTTCACTTTTTGTCAAATATATTCAAAATATTTCAATATTTTTTCATATTATTATCAAATAATCCTTTAATATAACTGTTGCAAAAAAGAACTCCCGCTTTAATTTATATCTCTTACATCATTATTTTGTATTTCCAAATAAAAAGACCTGTATATTTTACAGGCCTTTTGTAGGGAGCAATGTTTACGATGGTTGCGATACGATGTGTGTAAGATAGCCATCAATCAGCTTCGTCGTATAAACGTTCGCCTCACGCTTGAGTAAGACATGCTCAAAAATATTGTTGGCATTGTCACCATAGCTATTAACATGCCAGTTATACTCCGCTCTGATTAATTTACCGGCTTCAGGGTTTTCAAATAACTTTTCAATGTTGTCCATATTGTTAAATTGATAAATAACTCGTGTGTAATAAATAATCGCATAAAACAATGGATATAGCGGTTCATCATCAAACCATGATTCACTCATCGTAATATGATAGTTTCCCCCATCATACTTTAACTCTGTGCGATCACCTTTCAATGTTTCATCAGTGAAATGTAACTCAGCGTTATCAATTTCTAATTCTTCAAGCATTAGGATAAATAAATTCTTGCATTTTTCTTGGTTGGTCATAATAAAGCGCTCCTTGTAAGTAATAATATAGTAAAACAATACTATTCTACTAGGTTTTACCATATTTTATAAGGCCTTTTTAAGAACTTTTTGTTTTTTTTCTATATTTGATAAAATCTATAAAAATTTCACCCGATTTCAGGGGGGATATTTTTATTCTTTAAAACCCAGAATAGACAGCGTTAAAGCCATCTATCCTGGGTTTTGTTCAATATTTATGATTTTTGTAAAGGAAACTACGTCTAAGAAGATTCTACCCATTTTCCATACAACGTCACATTCTCTTGTGGCATGACACTAAATGCATAAAGGTTACTCAATGCCATATCACTGTGCCATCCGCTAAAGGTATACCCTTCTATTGGTTGTGGATCATAATCTATAATAGTTCTTCCAAAATCAAGGATTTCATAATGGACCAACTCTAAAGTGTATTCAATCATTATTGGGGAATCTCTTTGTTCTGTGGTACCATCCCCAAGTTGACCTGAAGAATTACTACCCCATGTAAAAAGTCGATCACTTGAACTTATTGCGCCATTATGGGTGGCGCCCGCTGTTAAATACTCAATAATTTCGCCATCATCTAATAAAAAATAATCGGTAATTTCAAGAGGCGTTGAATTGATGCCCCAGTCTGAAGTCCCATTACCAAGTTGGCCTGAGTTATTAGCACCCCAGGTAAAGACACGGCCATGTAAGCTTAAAGCTGATGAGAAATGATAGCCAATTGATACTTGAATGAGATGGTCTTCGTCATCTAACTCAATAAATTCAGTAATGTCTACCGGAGCGTGGCGTTCACTAGTTTCCCCATCACCGATTTCACCATTATAGTTGCTGCCCCAGGTGAAGAGATGACCAAACACTGTCAATGCGGCTGAATGTGAACTACTCAATGAAACATCAATAATATAATCTTCATCTTCCAGTGTAAATTGATGGGTTATTTCAGTTGGAACATAACGCACCGTTGTCGTGCCATCACCAAGCCGTCCTTGTCCATTATTTCCCCACATAAAGAGTCGGCCTGTATTACTGAGTGCCGCTGAGTGGTAAAGTCCCACTGTAATGGTTGCAATCCATTCATCCGCCTCTAAATCAATGAAGGCAGTGATATCTTTAGGTAATGCTTTATTGTCTGTAGTATCATCCCCAAGTTGCCCGTTATTATTAAGCCCCCAGGTAAAGACACGGCCATCGGAACTTAACGCTGCGGAATGGGAGTGTCCTAAACTAAGTTGGATAATCGTCTCATCCAAATCCAATTCAAAATATTCAGTAATATTAATAGGGTCAGGATGATCACTCCAAACTTCTTCACCATAACCAAGTTGGCCGCGATGATTCATTCCCCACATATATACACTACCCTCAGACGTTAACGCACCGGAGTGATAAAGCCCTAAAGCAACTTGAGTGAGTGTTTCACCAGGTTCCAAATCAAACTGATGCGTAATTGCATTAGGATGATTTCTATCCAACGTAGTCCCATCGCCTAAGCGGCCATCGCCATTACTTCCCCAGGTATATAACGTTCCACAAGAAGTTACAAGCGCAGAGTGTGCACCGCCAAAATGCAAGGACTGAATAGTCTCACCATTACC
>PWOH01000089.1 GCA_003557505.1 Mollicutes bacterium
GGACCGTGAGGCTAACACTACTAAAAAATTAACACAAATTAATGCAAACGGCTTAAAAAACCGCTACGTTGCTAAACCACAAGAAGTCATTGTTAAAAAAGCCAATCATGAAGTTAAGGGGTTTGTTTTATTACCTAAAGATTTTGATGAAAACAAACAATATCCGGCAATTTTAAATATCCATGGTGGGCCTAAGACAGTGTACGGACAAATCTATTATCATGAAATGCAGTATTGGGCGAATGAAGGCTATGTCGTCTTCTTTGCTAATCCGCGTGGTTCTGATGGAAAAGGCAATGCTTATGCAGATATACGTGGAAAATACGGAACTATTGATTATGATGATTTAATGGATTTCACCGATAAAGTTATCGATTCTTATCCACAAATTGATGAAAGTGCCTTATATGTGACGGGTGGGTCATATGGTGGGTTCATGACGAACTGGATCATATCACATACGCATCGTTTTAAAGCAGCAGCGACACAGCGCTCAATTTCTAATTGGTTATCATTTTATGGAACGTCTGATATTGGTTATTTCTTTGCGACGGATCAAACTGATGGACATCCTATAAAAGATATGGATAAATTATATGAACAATCTCCGATCAAATATGTCATGGATGTGGATACACCACTATTATTCATCCATTCTGATGAAGATTACCGTTGTCCGATGGAACAAGCCCAACAATTTTATGCAATCTTAAAAACCAATGGCCTTGATACAAAGCTAGTCTGGATTAAAGGAGAAAACCACGAGCTATCAAGAGGTGGTAAACCTCAAGCACGTGTGAAGCGCCTACAAGAAATTACCGATTGGTTTAAAACACACTAACAATAACAAGCGTTCGATATCACACATATCGAGCGTTTTTTTTTATGGTTATCTACATTGACAAACCACGAACATAATGCTAATATTAAGAAAAAGTTAAGGTATGCCTTAATACATGGAAAAGGATAGATGACTTATGAAAAAAATATTAGCATTAACATTGCTTTTACTGTCTGTTTTTACATTAAGTGCGTGTAATGATGAACGCTCTACGGATAAATTACAAGTTGTAACAACGACAACTTATATTGGCGATATGCTGAAACAAGTCGGTGGGAATTATATCGAGGTGATTGTCTTGATGGATGTTGGGGTTGACCCTCATGATTATCAACCAAGACAAAGTGATACCCAAAAAGTTGCGAATGCGGATTTATTGGTTGCCAATGGGTTGAATCTTGAGGAGCGTATGGGTGAAGTGTTTAGAAACGTTGAGAACGAGAAATTGTTGATTCTTGGTGATTATGTTGATGAAGCTTCACTGCTCCGTGAAGAAAATGGTGAAATAGACCCACATATATGGTTTGATCTTGAGATATGGATGGATTTGATTAGTGTTGTTGTCGATAGGCTTTCCACCCTGGATAGTGACAATAGTGACATATTTGAAAAGCGTGGACAAGAATATGTCAAAGACCTTGAAATATTAGATCTATATATTAAATCGCGTGTTGAAACGCTAGATGAATCAAAGCGGATTTTAGTGACTGCGCATGATGCGTTTGCTTACTTTGGCAATGCTTATGGTTTCGATGTTTATGCTGTGCAAGGCATTTCAACTGAGTCTGAGGCAAGTATTTCAGATATTGAGAATCTTGCAGCGTTGTTAGTAGAACTTGATGTGCGCAAGGTGTTTTGGGAAACCTCAGTACCTCAGAGCACTGTAAATGCTCTTATTGAAGCGACTGAAGATTTAGATCATGATGTAAGTGTTGGTGGGGAGTTGTATTCTGATTCCACTGGCGGCGCTTCACAAGGTCATGAAACATTAATTAGAACGTATCGATATAATGTGGATTTAATCATTGATTCACTAATGGAGTGATAGTATGAATAGTGCTTTTCGTGTTGAAGACTTAACTGTTGCTTATGATAGGGAACCTGTGCTTTGGGACATCGATTTAGATGTCCCACCAGGGACCATCATGGGCATTATTGGACCTAATGGAGCAGGAAAAACAACGTTGATTAAAGCGGCTTTAAATTTGATTAAACCACTGAGTGGTTCTGTTAGTTTTAGTGGTGAGTCTTATAAAAAATTCCATAAAAAGATAGGATATGTACCTCAAAAAGGCAGTGTCGATTGGGATTTTCCAACGACCGTTTTTGATGTTGTACTTATGGGGCGATATGGCCATGTAGGATGGGTTAGACGTTTGCGGGCCGAAGATAAAAAAGCAGCGCGTGATGCCTTGGAGAAAGTTGGTATGTCTGATTTTGCGAATCGTCAAATTTCTGAACTCTCAGGCGGTCAACAACAACGTGTGTTTATTGCGCGTGCACTTGTACAGGAAGCCGATATTTATTTTATGGATGAACCTTTTCAAGGGGTCGATGTGAATACAGAAAAAGCAATTATGACCCTTTTTAATGAGTTGAAAGCGCAAAATAAGACGGTAATAGTGGTTCATCATGATTTGAATACTGTGAGAAGTTACTTTGATTGGTTAACGCTTTTAAATATCAAAGTTGTTGCCTCTGGTCCTGTAGAGAAAGTTTACACAAAAGAAAACATTCAACGTACCTATCGTTCCGATACCTTATTAACTTCCGAACGTGATGACAATGTTTAATCTGGGTTATACCTTAACGATTGTGATCTTAGGGACTATGCTGCTTGGAGGCATTAGTGGCATGCTTGGGACCTTTGTGGTTTTAAGACGACAGGCTCTGATTGGAGATGCGCTTTCACATGCAACACTGCCAGGGGTAATGATTGCCTATATGTTGATTAATGTCAGAGATCTTGAAGTGCTTTTGATTGGAGCGTTTGTGAGTGCTTTTGTTGCGATGGTTTTATTGGATGTCATCAAAAATTATACACGCATCAAATTTGATACCTCGATGGCGCTTATTTTGTCATCATTTTTTGGTTTTGGTCAAGTATTGCTTTCGCATATTCAAAAGACTGGCGCTGCCTCTCAGGCAGGGCTTTCACGTTTTATTTTCGGGCAAGCAGCAACGATGTTGCGCGCTGATGTGTATATGATTACCTTGATTGCGTTAATTGTTTTTATCACAGTCATGGTATTTTGGAAAGAATTAAAACTTTATATTTTTGATGAAGCGTTTTTTAAGGCGATGGGATTGAGTGCCCGTGTAGCCAGTGGATTGATTACGGTGCTCGTCGTGATTATTATTGTCATTGGTATCCGTATGGTCGGTGTTATCTTAATGAGCGCATTATTAATTGCGCCTTCAGTGGCTGCTAGACAGTTTACGAATCGCTTTTACCTTAATGTGGCATTTTCAGGTCTCATCGGTAGTCTAGGTGGGATTATAGGCACTTATTTGAGTGCAACACGCGCGAATATGCCGACTGGACCAGTCATCGTAATCGTTTTAGGTACTTTTGTTATTGTTGCTATTATGTTCTCCCCACGTACAGGATTGATTAAACGTTATTTTCAGAATGTGATTTATAAAAAACGGGTTAAACGGTTCCGTAAACTTATTCATCTTTACGAACATCCTTCTCAAACCTATCTGGATGAAACTGAAGCCCAATACTTTTTATCTCATGATTATGTGATGATCGAAGATGGCAACGTTAAAATCACTCGAAAAGGAATGGCAAGAATTCGTTCGATAAAGGCGGTGCATGTCGATGAGTCTTGAAATATTGTTAATAGCGGTTGTGACTGCACTTGCAACGTCCTTGATAGGAGTCTTTTTAGTGCTTAGAAAACTATCTATGCTTACAGATGCCATTTCACATACCATTTTGCTTGGAATTGTGATTGCCTATTATTTTGTGGGGGATTTAAACAGCCCTTATTTGCTTGTAGGCGCGACCCTTATGGGGTTTATGACGGTTTATTTAATAGAAGTCCTGCTGAAGGTCAAACATATCAATGAAGGGGCGGCGATTGGCGTTGTCTTTACAATGCTTTTCAGTATTGCGATTATCATTATTAATACTAGATATCGTAATGTGCACCTTGATATTGATATGGTGTTACTGGGAAATCTCGAGTTTGCTATTTTTGATCGTGCGCAAATTGGACCATTTAGTGTGCCACGGTCCTTGATTGTCATGAGTGTTGTATTATTGATTAATTTAACGATGCTTAACGTGTTTTACAAAGAAATTAAACTGGTCAGTTTTGATTATGCCTTGGCCAGTGTCCTTGGGTTTTTCCCTTTAGTTTTGCATTATGTGATGATGACGTTGGTATCTTTAACAGTTGTGGCTGCCTTTGATGCCGTAGGCGCAATCTTGGTGATTGCCTTAATGGTCGGACCGGCTTCTACCGCACTCTTTTATACTAAAACGCTCTTTCATACCATTCTCTTAACCCTTGGGGTAGCTGTGTTAAATAGTGTGATTGGCTATCAACTTGCAGTCGTTTTTGATGTTACAATATCAGGGATGATTGCGACGATGACATTACTCAGCTTTTTACTGTCATTCATGTTGGCACCAAAACGAGGACTGATTAGTAGGATGTTTCGGATTAAACGTCAAAAAAGTGATGTTGCTTTTGCGACTTTAATCGGTCACATCCAAAATCACCAAGGGACACAAGAAGCCTTTGAGGAACTTAATTTAAATACTTTGCATGAACATCTGAAATGGCAAAAGTCTTTTCTTGATGCCATGACTGATAAAGCATTGAAAGCTGGTTATGTAGAAATTGAAAATGATTGTTTGCGTTTGACGCAAAGTGGAAAAAAATACTATGAACAGCTTTCATTTATACGATAAGGAGGCCTACAATGAATACCGCTGAAGAAGATTATATTAAATTGATTTATGAGTTTGAAAGTGAATCAGATGAATCCTATACTAAAAATGCTGAACTTGCGAATCGTCTTGGTTACACTGTCCAAAGTGTCAATGAAATGATTAAAAGACTTGCCACTAAAAACTTGGTGGATTATCAACCTTATAAAGGCGTGCGGTTAACTAAAAAAGGAAA
>PWOH01000134.1 GCA_003557505.1 Mollicutes bacterium
CGTCAAATGATGGAGGTTTATGAAAAACGTAGTGTCTCAGTACTCGGTGTACAGACAGTTGCCAAATACCAGGTGGATAAGTACGGGATTGTTGATGGTGAGAAAATCGGGGATCGTTTATTTGATGTAAAAGGTCTTGTAGAAAAACCTGATGTTGATAAAGCGCCTTCTAATGCAGCGATTTTAGGACGCTACATCATAAATCCTGGTATTTTCGATATTTTGAAAACTACCAAGCCAGGCAAAGGCAATGAAATTCAGATTACGGATGCTTTATTAGAACTTGCGACTCGTGAGTCAATGGTTGCCTATGATTTTGAAGGTCGCCGCTATGATGTGGGTGACAAACAAGGTTTCTTAGAAGCAACGGTGGAATTTGCATTACGTCGTGACGATTTAAAAGATAAATTCAAAACCTATTTACAAAATATACTTAAAGATTAATAAAACCGGGCCAATTATTTGGCCCGGTTTTTCATTACTTTTGTGATTTAATTGCGTCTTTTAAGTTAATGGTTGGGTGGTTTTCATGGTGTAGGACTTCACCTTCCCACGTTCGGATGGTAAAGTAGTTTTTTCCTCTGGAAATCATATATTGTGGTAGGATTGGTGTTTTTCCTTTCCCACCTGGTGCATTCACAATGTAGGTTGGAATTGCCATGCCTGAGGTATAACCACGTAAATACTCCATAATTTCAAGTCCATCATCTATTGAGGTATTGAAATGTCTTGTCCCTTTTACTGATTTAGCGTGGAATAGGTAATAAGGTTTAACACGAATCTTTAATAGTTCATGATTTAAAACACGCATAATGTATTTGTCATTGTTTACACCATTGAGTAATACGGCTTGATTTCCAAGTGGAATCCCGTTGTTGGCTAATTTCTCACAGGCAGTTTTAGATTCTTCGGTGATCTCCATTGGATGATTAAAGTGAGAGTTTAAGAAAATTGGATGATATTTTTTTAGCATATTGACTAAATCATCGGTGATACGCTGTGGCAATGTTACTGGGGTTCTTGAACCAATTCTGATATATTCGACATGCTCGATTTCATGAAGTTGTGAAATAATCCATTCCAATTGAGTGTCAGATAAAGTTAAAGGGTCGCCACCTGTAATTAGAATATCACGAATCTCGGGATGTTCTTTTATGTAATCAATGGATTCTTGAACTTTAGGACGTGGAGTCGCTAAATCTTCGGTTCCGATATTTCTACGTCGTTGACAATGTCTACAGTACATCGCACATTCATTAGTGACATTGATGATTAGACGGTCAGGATATCTTCTAGTGATGGTTCCTGCTGGATTGGTGTGTTCTTCATTCATCGGATCTAAGTTTGTATAAGTATCTTCGAGTTCCATGAATGATGGCATTGCCATTAATTTAATCGGGTCAAATGTTTCATTTGGATCGATTAATGAAAGGTAATAAGGGGAAATGCTCCAACGGAAGTTTTCTCCGACTTGCTGAACAGCCTTTTTTTCATCGTCTGTGAGGTTGATAATTTTTGTCAGGGTTTCAACATCTTTAATACGGTTTTTAAGTTGCCATTTGTAATCTTTCCAATCTTCATCAGTTCCCCCAAGAACTCGGAGAATCGTTTCTTTTCTTTTTGTTAATTCAGATTTCATTCCCAGTCCTTTGGGAATGCTTTGTCGTGCCTCAAGATAATCATCAATTCGTGATTTGAGCTCGTCTGCACGTTGCAAGGAAATTTCTCTTTGTTTACTAGGCATATAATCACTATCCTTTCAAAGCCTTCTAAACGTTACTACGCTATTATAATACAATTTGCTTGGACATTCAACTGCCGTATAATAAGGCTTTCATTTTATAAATAAAGTCTTTATCTTTAGTAGGCAAGATGAAAATGAGCACCATAATTAATTAGAAAATATTGAAAGATATGGAAAACAGTTGTCAATTAAAGCGTTTCCCTATATACTATACAAAGACTGAGTATTTTGTGAATGGGTGTGAAGAGATGAAAGATAAAATGTCGAAGATGCCTTATATCATTTTCGGTATTCTAACGCTATATCTAGCGCTACAATATTTATTTATTTATCTTATAGACATTCGTAATGTTTTTGGATGGCAACAAGGTTTAATTGATGAAGGTGAAGCGCCGGTTCCCCTGCTTTGGTATGTGTTGAATCAAGATGCTTTTCTTACAGAAATTATTGCTTGGACTTTTTTGATTGTTGCGATGCTTATGACAGGAATCATTGCTGGAATTATGTTAGCTAATAAAAATATTTATACCAAACCATTTTTATTACTGGCGGGTGGTTTTACGCTGATGATCTTAGAAGATGTTGCCAACATTCGCCACATGTTAAGAACAGTCATTACTTTACCTTTAGGATATGCAGCAATGGAAGGGTATAACTCGGCAATTGGGATTGTAATTGAGTTTGTCGTTTATATATTATTAGCGAGTTTAATGGTCTATCCAGTTTATAAATTGCTCCCTTTTATTTTAAAACATAAAAATATTCGTAATTCACTATTAGTAGGCTATGCGTTTTATGGATTGGCTGCATTTTTGTCGGCTTCAAGGCATATCTCAAACTGGTATGGTAGAGCAGGAGAAGCGATTATTAATCATTTTGATTTATACTCCATTCAAACATGGGCGATAGCCCGCGATTATTTTGAAGCGCATGAGCGTACACTTGGCTTTCATTTAATAGATTATTTATTTGAAGAAACTCTTGAAATAATTGCGAGTGCATTTCTCGCTATTGCAATGATATATATATTTGTGATCTTAAAAAAACAAAATTATAAAATAGAAAAAGGATGAAGTGACTATGGAACAACTAAAAACCATGGAAAATGTCAAGAAAGAGACTAAAAAAGCTTTCAAGAAATTTAATAAAAATCTCATAAAATATGAAGCAGTAATCAATGCGGAAAATGAAAATAAAGCGATGCGTCATACACCGACTGAAGCAGAAGAAGCAGCACGTGCCAAATTCCGCAAATCAATTTTTAATACTGAAAAATTTATCTTGATTGATATTGCCACCATGTTAGAAGTCCTTGAAGAAAATCCGACAGATATCGAAAAACGTTTTAAACAACGTAAACAATATCGTACGGAGTCAGTGTCACACAAAGTGATTGTTGATGAAATCATTGGCACTGAAAACCTTCGTGAAAAATTCGAAAAAGCTCTTCAAGTATTTAACGAAAAAAACATTACTTTATAATTACGAAAACCACAGACTTAACGGTTAAGTCTGTGGTTTTTATTTGCTGAAGTGATGAACTATAATGGCAGAACATACTATAAGGCAATTGATATTGCATTGTCACTTCTCTCAGTATTAATGAAGGGATTTAATAATAGTCTTCAAAAAATGCTGTGATGAAGGCAATTATATTTGTCTATGAAGATTTTCAGCAATGGATTTGTTGCTTGACTTTCCCCATCACATGCCGCATTATATTAAGTGTGAATAAAAGCGCTAACATAATTTAGGAGGTTGTCATGAAAATAGTTGTAGCACTAGGTGGAAACGCCTTAGGTAATACCCCAACAGAACAAATTGAATTGGTTAAAGAAACTGCTTTGAGTATTGTTGATTTAATCGAGGAAGGTCACGATATCGTTATTGTTCATGGAAATGGGCCACAAGTCGGTATGATTCAAAGTGCCTTTGATGAAGCGAGTAAACATAAAGATAATATCCCGCTTATGCCACTTCCTGAATGTGGGGCAATGAGTCAAGGGTATATTGGGTATCATCTCCAAAACGGTATTAGAAATGAGTTGGTTACAAGAAATATTATCAAAAACGTGACCACTCTGGTAACACAAACAGTTGTTGATAAAGCGGACAAAGCGTTTGAGAACCCAACTAAACCAATTGGTGCTTTTTATAGTGAAACGGAAATCAAAGCATTACAAGCACAGATGAACTTACCGTATGTTGAAGATAGCGGAAGAGGCTATCGTTTTGTGGTTGCTTCACCGAAACCAATTGATTTTTTAGAAAAAGAAAGTATCCAACACTTACTGGACAAACGCGATGTAATTATTGCCTCAGGTGGAGGAGGTATCCCTGTTATTAAAGAAAACGGGACATACAAAGGGGTTCCTGCCGTTATCGATAAAGATTCTTCCAGCGCCAAACTTGCGGAAATAATCGATGCCGATATTTTTGTGATTCTCACCGCTGTTGACCGCGTCATGATTAACTTTGGAAAACCAAACGAACAAGCCATTACTTCTATGAACATTGAAGAAGCTAAACAATATATTAAGGCAGGCCATTTTGCACCAGGAAGTATGCTGCCTAAAGTGGAAGCTGCGATAGATTTTGTTCAAAGAAAACCACAAAGTGAAGCCATTATAGCCAGTCTGGAAAATGCTGCTAAAGCCATCAAAAAACAGAGTGGTACCATCGTAAAATATCAATAAATTCAAACACCGTTCAGATTGACTGAATGGTGTTTTTTTATGATATAATGAACGTATAAAAGGGTGTGATAATTATGTATCTAATCGATTCAGCTAACCTGAAAACAATTAGAAATTCTTTAGAATTTTATGCGTTTGACGGGGTAACAACCAATCCATCATTAATGGCGAAAGAACGTCGAACGGACTACTTGCATCATTTAAAGGATATTCAAGCTGAGATTGGAACTAAAAAACTTTATATACAAGTTAACGCTGAAGATGCAGTCACTATGAATGAAGAAATTAACATCATCAAACAAACATTACATCCACCGATTGCTTTTAAAATTCCGGTAACCAAAGAAGGTTATAAATGCATGCAGATGCAACCAACTACTACCGACTTTGCTGCGACTGCAGTTGTCGGTTATCACCAAGCCTTGATGGCGATAAATGCGGGTGTCAACACCGTTATAATCTATGTAAACCGTATGTTAACAAGTGGTCATCAACCCTATGAGTTAATAAAAAACTTAAGAAAATTTATCGATGATAATCAATATGATGTCACGATTCTTTGTGCATCGTTTAAATCACCTGAAGAAATTACCAAAGCGCTTATATCAGGTGCACATAAAGTCTCAATCAATCCTAAACTAATTGAGACGTTATTTTTAAAACCTCTAAGTGAAACTAGTGTTAAAGCATTTTCCAAAGACTTTATGGATCGCTATAAAAAATCATCAATCAAATGAGGGGTTTCCATGCAAAAATTGTTTATTATCAGTGATATACACGGACACTACACGGTTATGAAACAAGCACTTCAAGATGCTGGATTCAATGCAGATGATGAGACCCATCATTTATTGTGTTTAGGAGACTTATTTGATAGAGGTACACAAAATGCCGAAGTGTATGAATACATGAAAACGCTGCATGATAAAGGGAAAGCAAGTTGTATTCTTGGTAATCATGATCTCTTTTTACTTGAGTTTTTAGAAGGCGATTTTTCAAGTGCAACGTTTAATGCTCAATTCAATGGATTTGATAAAACCTTAGAAAGTTTTTCGGGTATGGCGTTTACAAATACCGATATCGAAACCATCCATGAACGTATTTTAAAACGTTATCCGTCTTTATATGATTGGTTGGTCAACCGTCCCCTCTTTATTGAACATGATGACTATATCTTTGCCCATGGTGGTATCGATCTTACCTATGAAGACTGGCGACAACAACCAAGAAACGAGTTTGTATGGAATTATCAATCGACCCTACAAGCGCCTGATGATAAAATTGTGGTTGTGGGACACGAACGCACCCCGATGATTCGTAGAAAATGGAATATTGAGAATCATTCTAATTCAACTATTTTATACCATGATAATGTAATCTTTATTGATGCGTTTGTGGAAAAAACACAGCGTATTAACGTCCTTAATCTTACATTGCAAAAACCATTAAAAAATAACTAGTCAATGTACTGAACCCCAATAGTTGGACATAACAACTCCAATAGAAAGGGTGCAGTTCAACCCTAGTTATTTTTTTAACGTTGTATACTGATTTCGTCCATTGTTTTTAGATTGATACAATGCTTTATCAACGAGTTCGTAACTTTCTTCAAACGCTTCAGTCACTAATGGAGCGATTCCAATACTTACAGTAAGTTTTATGTCGTGTTCATTTTTTAAGAAAACTGTGTTTTCGATGGTTTTTAACAATCTTCCTGACAATATTTCAGCACCTTCAAGAGGAGTATGACTTAATAAAATCATAAATTCTTCTCCGCCCCAACGGGAAACAGTGTCGGACTCGCGGACGTTGTCACTTAAAATATCAGCAATTTCACATAACACTTTATCACCAGGGTTATGACCGTATGTATCATTAATTTCTTTGAAAAAGTCAATATCGATTAACAATAACGTCGCTTCGGTCTTATAACGTCTGGCAATCGCACGCTCGTATTTAAGCTGTTTTTCAAAGTATCTCCGGTTGGGGAGTCCGGTTAACGGATCGAGCGTTGATAAATCTTCTAATTGTTTATTGATTTTTTTTAATGTCATGCGGTAATGTAAATCATAAAACTTGTGCTGATAAAAGCGTGTCGATGCGAACATAATTCCAGCGTATACGGCAAATCCATTGATTAAATGCGTCACGATTAACTCTTGACTGTCTTGAAATAACAAAATACCAAATATAAACAAACCAAAAGGTATAGAATAGACAAAAAAGTTTTTTGGGGGTTTGATAAATATCAATAAACCAAATATTAACATCTTGGCAGTGAATACTGTAATATGTCCAACGGTAATCTGATCAAACATACTAATGATTGCACTGAATATCAATGATACCCCTACGACAATCACAGGAAGTCTTTCGACAATTGAATCATCAAAAGCATTGTTTTTATAGCGTTTATAAATCCATACAAACATAATCACTAAGAAGATAGCGAGTGCTAAGTGCAGTAAATAAGACACCAATACAAGGTCATACATATCCCCCGTGGCATTTTGTAAACGCACGCGTTCAACATAGAATAAAAATAACGTTTCAACAAAAAACAAAATACCAATGACTGCAAGGAGTCGCTTGAAGTTAATTTTCGCTAGTAGCGTATTAACAATAGTAGTTCTTGAATCTTCCATGCTATCAACCTTTCAAAGCTTGAATTCGTTGACTCATTGGCGGATGAGAATAATGAAGAATGACATAAAGTTCATGCGGAGTTAAGTTTGCAAAGTTCTCTTTCGCTAAAACTTTTAGAGCACTAACCATAGAGTCACTCGAAGTGACACTTGCCGCATATGCATCAGCTTTATATTCAGCTTTTCGTGATAAGAAGCTTCCGAAAATTCCTATTAGTAAACTAATCGGATTCAATAAAATTGAAAAAATGATCAAGGCAAACCCAAAGTGAAATGTTGTCACATCAAAGGCTTCATGAAACACATCAAAGGTGAAAAATGCATAAAGTAATGATAACATTACAACTAAATTTAAAGCACCTATGATTGTATTTTTTAAGACATCTTTGTGTTTAGCATGTCCTATTTCATGCGCTAAAACAGCTAAAATCTCCGCATTATTCATTTTCTCTAACAAGGTGTCAAATAACACAACGTTTTTAAACCGTCCAAACCCACTGAAAAAAGCATTGAGTTTCGTAGAACGTTTTGAAGCATCCATTGTATGAATATTTTTGATAGTATAGTTTTCTTGTTTGGCAAGGGATTCAATTGCATCCTTAAGCTCTCCGTCTTCAAGAGGTGATAACGTGTTGAATAAAGGGAGAATAATTTTGACATAGCCGATATTGATTAACAAGAATATTAATAATACGGCCACAGAAGCAATGACGATAAACAAACTCGCAAATTGTTCATAGATAAAGAGCAGTAATGTTAAGATTCCCCCACCAAAAATGATACTTATGAATAATTTAATGATAGTATCTTTGACATAAGTTTTCTTTGTGGAAGTATTGAACCCATAACGTGCTTCAATGGAAAACGTATGATAATAACCAACAATTGTTGATAAGATAAAATTAGCGATAAACAAAACGCCTAAAAATGCAAAGGTAGAGAAATAAACATTACTGAACCAATCTTGTGATACATTAGCAAGCGCTGCCAAGGCACCGCTTAATAAAAGGCCTAATAAAATAATGAAACGTATCCCTTTAACTAGCAATCCTATTCTACTTTGTTCGCTACTGTATTCTTTCCAACGTTGATAAGTCTCTTGATCGTAAACATCACTGACATTATCAGGAATGGTTCGATCTCGCGCTCGGTGATCCAAATATTCAGTGAAAAATTCGAACAATTTCATGACTGTATAAATACCGATAATAGCCCAAAAAACAATGTTTTCCATAGTGCCCCTCCTGTTTTCATATAATTTCATTATAGCATTATTGTATGGTTATATTGAAAGAAAAAAGAATGTCATCGACATTCTTTTAGCTTGGATAGTTTCTGAATGGATCATCATCGTCATCATCATCAACGATTTCAACATCATCAAGACTGGCAGGATCAATATAAGTACGTTCAAAGGGATCACTAAAATCATCACTCCCATGTTTTGAATAGATGCGTTTCATCGGTATGAAGAACGCTAGTAAATACCCTGCAATTAATCCCCCAATATGACCAGGAATGGAGATGTTTGCGCCTAGGAATGTAAATATTACATTGATAATTACAAACGCTTTAATGCTCGTCGCATCAGAAGCACTAAACCATTGTGGTTTATTGATGATGAGAAACAACAAGACACCAAGCACCGCAAAAATCGCGCCAGAGGCACCGACAGTTGGTGCGGTATTTTCCATCATGATATCCCATCCAACAACTGCAAAGGAGGCGATAATTCCGCCACCAAAGAAGAAAGCAAGGAATTTAACAGGTCCCACTATACGTTCTAGGGCACCACTAATCACATAAATACCAAAAAAAGTATTGAACACATAGTGTGTGATGCCACCATGAAGGAAGATGACCGTGATAATCCGCCACCAATCACCATTATAGATTACAACATATCCTTGTAAGGCGCCGTAAGAAAAAATGGTTGAACCCAGTGCTGTTTGTTGCAAGATAAAAACAAACGTTATAATTATAATTAAAGCAAAACTTACAGGATTGGACTTAGAGAAGGGAATCCCGCGGTTTCTTTCAAAAATACTCATATTAATCACCTTTTCCACTTATAAACATCAGTGGAACAACCATTTCATCGCTTGTAATACCAGCATGGTGTGCGTGATGTTCTTTATCGTCAGTCAGTTTAAAAAAGTATTTATCATGGGCAACCGAAATGAAATCTCCAAGGCACATATCAACCAAATATGAGCGCTCGCCATGCCCTAACATTTTCTTCGTTAAAAACTCATCTTTAGTGTATAATGTAAAATAATCTGAGAAGTGATCATTAAAGAAATTAATAAAATGTTCTCGCATGTTGTCTTTAATGAAAAAGTTTGTCATACGTGGCTCGTTAGCAGGTAAGTGTTCAAATGTCGAAGTGATATCATGATAATCAAATAAATTAATTGGTTCAACGTCTGTCAATCCGTGATCAGCGGTAATAATTAATAAGGTATCGTCACTAATCTGTTTGGCAATATGTTGGATAGCATCGTTTAATTTCCCAACAACTCGTTTGGTTTCCTTGCTGACAATGCCATGGTGATGTTGGGTCATATCCGGTTCGATACTATAAAAATAAGAGACCGTTGATTCATTTTGTTGCTGAAATTTAAGTAAACTTTGTAAGCCTTCATCAATAGATTTATAGCCACCATTATTATCGACTTTTTCAGGGAAAAAGACCTTGGTTCTTGTTTTTGTAGCATTTTGAATTAAATCTGTGAAATTATCACGTTTGAAATGTTTTTCAGAAAAGCCTTTGGGAATTGCTTTATCTTTGTTGTAGTAATCTTGATTCATGAATATAGTGTAGTAAAGGTCTTCGTTTTTGAAATATTGAAACCACCCTAAAAATCCACTTTCATAAGGGGTCATTCCGGTCAGTACTGCCGTAGTAGCGGCAGCAGTTGTTGATGGGTAAACACTGGTGATATCAACAATCTTTTTATCGTTGAAAAAAGGTGTTACTTCTTTGTGAAGTTTTAATAAGTTTGATCCAAGCCCGTCCAATAATATGATTGCGACATGTTTGTAGTCTTTGGCTAGCTGTTCGTCAACTTCTTTTAAGGTTGAATGATAAGGCTTCAATCCATAATGACTCATGATAGAAGCGGTAAGGTTAACGATTGAGCGATTATAGTTTAATTTCATGGTAACCCTCTATTCTTGTGTTGGATTTTGTTACATATAGTGTAATAGAGAATCGTCGATAATTCAAGTGATACATGCTAAAGAAAAAAGCGCCATCAAGGCGCTTTTACTCAATTACTCAATCAGTTGGTCAATAATGACTTCAGTTTCATCCGCAGCGATTTGCATGACATCATTGATGACGCCACCAAATGGACGTGCCATAAGGTTAGAGTTCATTCTTGCGATGTAAGTATTGCCATCACTTTTCTCATAAATAGCGACTCGACATGGCATTAATGGTGATACAATTCGTTCATCATCAAGTTGAAGAATTTCTGCCGAATACTCCGACGAACATAACTCATAAATTTTAATGGCATCAACATCATGCCCATGACCGGCTAAGACTTCCTGCATGTCATGAATTTGAAGGACACTCCATCCACCATCATCTAGTGCTTCTTCGAACCGTTCGATAGTTGTATCAAAATCATAATTAGATTCATCCTCTAACATCATCATACTTGGTGCGGATACCCAGAGAATGAGTAGTGTGATTAATACACCGAGGATCAGTGAGGCTGACCCTACGATAATAGACATTTTTGCTGTTTTAGACATATTTTAAACACTCCTTTTTTATTTTCAAAGTGTATTATGCCATAATATATAAAAAAAGTTATGTGACTAGTATCACACAACTTTTAATCCAACGGACTATTTATTTTTATTTTGCCACGACTCAATGTTATAACGCCTTCATTTTCCCATGTTTTTAAGATTCGACTGATAACTTCTCTCGAAGTACCGATTTCTGAAGCAATCGCCGCATGGGTTATGTAAATGATGCGCTTTTGATAATAATCGCTCGCTTGGGCAACATACATTCTAAGCCTTGTTTTTACGGGCGCAAAACTCATGAACTCATAATGTGTCATCAGTGTTTCCATTTTATTGAGTGTGCTTTCCATCATAAACCGCACAAACGCCGGCTCTTTTAATAAGACCTTAAGTACAATATCTTTAGGGATAACATAAATCAATGTATTTTCTTTAGCGACCGCATGTGCTTCGTAATTATCATCTTTTAATATACAACTTAAATTTTTTAGACAAACATTCCCCGCATTTACATCATACAAGGTTGCTTCTCTTCCTTGTTTGGAAATTCTATACACTCGGATTAATCCTTCGACAACAATGAAAAGTGCATCACAAAGTTTACGGTCGTCACCAGTAATAAGAGTTCCCATTGGATAGGTTTCACTTTGTGTCTTTTCCAATAGTCGTTGTTGAGCGATATTGCTTAAGTCTTTAAAGAAGTGCAATTGTTGGACATCCATGAAATCACCTCGTTTAAATCACTTTACCATGCGCTTTTAAAACATTCAATACCTATGTTATAATAAATGGGACAAATCCAATGAAGGAGAGTGTAATTATGGAAAATTTTACGTACTCATTACCCACTAAAATTGTATTTGGAAAAGACCAGATTAAAACATTGAAATCTTTGCTTGAGGAAAATGGAGTGAAGAAAGTTTTACTGGTTTATGGTAAACGTTCCATTAAAAAACTTGGAATTTACGATGAAATTGTCGCAACACTTAACGCAATGAATATTCTTTTCTATGAGGAAAGTGGTGTCAAACCCAATCCTGACATAACAAGTGTAAAGCGCGGTCAAAAAACCTTGAAAGAAAATGACATTGATTTCATATTAGCTGCTGGAGGTGGCTCTGTGATCGACGCGGCTAAAGCGATGGCTTTTGCTTACTATTTGGATGGACCTGATGATATTTGGGATGTTTTCATGCGTAAACAATCATTTGACAAAGCTTTACCTTTAGGCACAATTTTAACACTAGCGGCGACCGGGACTGAAACCAATGGCAATACGGTGATTTCCAATGAGCATCTTCAAGATAAGCGCAGTGTCGCTTCACAAAAATTGGTCCCTGTATTTTCAATTATCGATCCTTCCTATACTTTATCAGTTAATCGTCACCACACAATAGCAGGTGCCATTGACATTATTATGCACGTTTTTGAACAATATTTTTCACCCACCAAACGAACAGAAACTAGTGATTACATGAGCTTTGCTATTATAAAAAGTGTGATAGAAAACACACGTAATATCCTAAAGGATGAAGATTCTTACGAAACGCGCGCTAATATTTCTTGGGCTGCAACGATTGCACTAAGTTGGTTGTTGCAACAAGGGAAAACCGGAGACTGGGCGTCGCATAGATTATCATATCCAATCACGGTTGATTATGGGATTACCCACGGCTACGCTTTAGCCATTATTCAACCGGCCTGGATGCAAGTTGTTCTCAAACATAATCCTGAGGCAATGGGGGGACGTCTACGTAAAATCGGCGAAGAGTTGTTCGGTATATCTGAGCCTGAGGAAGTCATCGAAGCATTCAAACAACTATTTAATGAGTTTGGTGCCGCCACAACCTTTAAACAAGATGGTGTACAATTAGGCGAAGAAGATATTGAACGCATGGCAACTACTGTCTTAGAACTCGGAGAAGTAGGAAATATGGTTAAAATCGATCATATTCTAGCTAAAGAAGTATTTGATGCCGCAAAATAAAGAGGTGCTCCATGAATCAACACACAATTCTCATTCATGCCCAACATACTTTAAAACCTTTTAAATCATTATTCGAAGGTTTTTTTCCACAAGCACAGATTCACTATGAAACCCCGAAAACACTATTTATTAACATTCCACAGACAGAAGAACCTGAAAATCCTGAAGATTTATATCATCTATTGTTAAGTGACCTCGAAGAAAAAATAACATTGATCAATATGCCACTTGCAGGCAGTGCCCTGTTATCCAATGAATTATTTGCTAAAAGCATACCGGCACTGCCAAGTGGATATTATGATTATGAAACGTTTTTGATTGAGGTTATTAAACATTTTCCCAACATTCAAACGGTCATAAAACGTAATATCGCATCAATCCTCAATCCTACCTTAATCAGCAACATGATTGCCTTAGGGAAGTACAATTTAAATGTCTCAAATGCCGCGAGTGCACTATATGTTCATCGTAATACCTTGATTTATCGCATGGACTCAGTTAAAGAAAAAACCGGGATTGATGTGAAACAATTCGAAGGCTTAATGATCTTTTATTTATTATTTCGATAATATTTGTGCACTTTGACCATATCGTCAAAGTGCTTTTTTTTATACAATATGACTAGCGAATAAAAAAGGAGCGAATTAATAATGGGTGTATTATCATTTAAAGGTATTAAAAAGATTTATGACGGAAATGTCCAAGCTGTAGCAGATTTTAATCTTGAGGTACAAGATAAAGAGTTTATCGTATTTGTTGGACCATCAGGGTGCGGAAAATCTACGACGCTTAGAATGGTTGCCGGACTTGAGGATATTACTGAAGGTGAATTAGTCATTGATGGACGTCGTGTCAACAACGTTCCACCAAAAGACCGTAACATTGCGATGGTATTCCAGTCATACGCATTATATCCACATATGAGTGTTTTTGACAACATGGCTTTCGGACTTAAATTAAGAAAACGTCCAAAGGATGAAATCAAAAAACGTGTTGATGATGCCGCACAAATTCTTGGACTTCAAGATCTTTTAGATCGTAAACCAAAAGCTTTAAGTGGTGGACAACGTCAGCGTGTAGCTTTAGGCCGTGCGATTGTACGTAATGCGGAAGTATTCCTTATGGATGAGCCTTTATCAAACCTTGATGCGAAACTTCGTGTACAGATGCGTGCAGAATTAATCAAACTTCATGAACGCATCAAAACAACAACGATTTACGTTACGCATGACCAGATTGAAGCGATGACAATGGCTGATAGAATTGTTGTTATGAACGATGGGTATATCCAACAAGTAGGAACCCCTTCCGAAGTTTATGACTATCCAAACAACTTGTTTGTTGGTGGATTCATCGGAACCCCAGCGATGAACTTCATCAAAGGTAGATTAGACAACGACGGACATTTCATCATTAACAAAACAAAAATCAAATTACCTAAAGCGAAATGGGATAACCTTAAAGAAAAAGGCTATGCCAATAAAGAAATGGTCTTCGGTATTCGTCCAGAAGATATCCATGACGACAATGTTGTTAAAGAAACATATCCAGATGCAGTTGTTAACTTCAAAGTAGACGTTGCAGAGTTACTCGGTAGTGAAACCAACATTACCGCTAAATTCGAAGAGCAATTAGTCATTGCCCGTGTTGATGCACGTACTGATATCAACATCAACGACAACATTGAACTTGTCTTTGACATGAACAAATCACACTTCTTTGATCCTGAAACTCAAGAACGTGTCCGTGAAAAAGACGAAGTCATCAAACGTAATAAATAATATCTAAAAGGCCTATGCGTAGGCCTTTTTTTATGGTTTTATCCAAACAATAGAAACTAAGGTGACATTCACTTTAAACTTATGTTATTCTATTAGCGATAGAATGGAGGAATATTATGTATAAACAAAACAAAGATAAAGGCTTTTACGATAAAGCCATTGACTATATTACCATCGCTCTTTTTTGGCTGTTGGCAAGTGTAGTTGGTCTTTTTTTCACAACTGGTTCTGCCCTTAGTGCCGCGTTCATGACTGCTTACAAAATGCAGAGTAACACCATCGAAGACAGTCTATTTGCGACATATAAAGAATTTTTTTATAAAACGCTTATACCTGGTATCTTTACATTTCTCGGGGTACTTGCGGCGAGTGTAGGCTTATACTTTCTCGCCCTGCCAGCCTTTGGCAATGAGAATACTCTGTTAATTGTACTCTTTTATATTCTATTAGCATACGTATTGTTATTTGTCGTCTATGCGTTTCCAATTCAAGCAATTTTCAAACATCGCAATCCGTTACATCTTCTCAAAAATACAATGTTGATTGCCCATATTCACCCACTTGTCTCTTTTAAACAATTGGTGAATGTCAGTGTCTTTTATATATTGGTTGTTGTCGTACACCCAGTCTTATTAATATTCGCACTTGCGCTCTTTTTTGCCATGCAGGCTTTTCAGTTGAAACCGATTATGGATATGTATATTGAGAAAATTTCCAATAAGGAAAAAAGTGAAAACACAGCACAATAATCATGGGGGTGCAAGTATGGATTATGAACAAAAGTATTTTGAATTATTAGCACAAAAGTTCCCAAATGTTCAAAGTGCCGCGACTGAATTAATTAACCTTAACGCTATTTTAAATTTGCCTAAAGGGACAGAACATTTCATCGCTGATATTCATGGTGAATACGATGCCTTTAATCATTTCTTGAAAAACGCCAGCGGTATTCTTAAACAAAAAATCAATCAGATATTTCCCGATTTGGATAAAACCAACCGTCGCCGGTTGTCATTCTTTATTTATTACCCGCATGACATGCTCAATAAATATCAAAAATCATGGGATAAAGAAGCCTTTGAACTATTATTAAAGGATGTTTTGAAACGGATGATCATCCTCGCCAGAGTGGTAGCGACCAAATACACTAAAAGTCATGTTTCTAAAAACCTCCCCCCTGAATTTTCTTATATTATTCAAGAATTACTTTATGAATCTAATAAACATGAAGATAAACGCCGATATTATGAGTCAATCACTGAAGCGATTTTTCAAACCGGAAGAGAAAAAAAATTAATCATTGAACTTTCTCGTTTTATTCGTCGCCTTGCGATTGATCGTCTCCATATTGTCGGTGACATTTTTGATAGAGGCCCTAAACCCCATCTCGTTATGGATAAAATCATGCGCCAAAAATATGTCGATATCCAATGGGGAAATCATGATATTATCTGGATGGGCGCAGCCAGCGGCTGTATGGTTTCAATCGCCAACGTCATCCGTATTGCCGCACGCTATAACAATCTCGATTGTTTAGAAGACGGATACGGTATAAATCTGAGAATTCTTTCAGGATTCGCCAATAAAAACTATAAGCATGATCCATGTAGTGCGTTTTATCCTAAGACTAAAAATAATGATAATCCAATACTCGATCATCCTAAATTTGTAGCACGTATGCATAAAGCAATAACCGTCATCCAATTTAAACTCGAAAAAACCTTGATTGATCGTAACCCTGGTTTTGATTTGGAAAATCGCTTATTACTCGATCAAATTAACTTTTCTGAGAATACCATTAGTATAGATGGTGAGACTTACGAGCTCTCAAGTGTCTTTCCAACCCTCGACCCTAACAACCCTTGGACCCTAACAGAAGAAGAACAAACGGTAATCAATCATCTCAAACATATGTTTTTACATAATGAAATTTTACAAAACCATATTCGCTATCTCTTTAGAAAAGGATCCATGTATTTAAGGACCAATGATGTTTTATTGATTCATGCTGGGGTCCCTTTAAATGAAGATGGCTCCTTGATGCAACAAACCATTGACGGAAAAACCTATCAAGGCAAACCCCTGTTTGATATTTTTGAACAAAAGATACGTAATGCCTATTTAAACCGTTATGAGCCACAAAACCCAGAACGTGATTACTTCATACTCCTTTGGCAAGCACCAAGCAGCCCGTTGTTTGCGAAAGACAAAATGCGAACCTTTGAACGGTATTTTATCGACAATAAAACCGTGCACAAAGAAACGATGAATCCCTATTTTACCCTACGAGAAAACAATGCGGTCCTTGACACGATTTTTGATTCATTCGGTGTCGATAAAAAACGCGGGAAAATCATCAATGGGCATGTCCCCCTCGACATTACCCAAGGACACAAAGTCATGCTTGCCAATAAAAGGATCTATTTGATTGATGGTGGCATGTCAAAACAATACGCCAAACAAACCAATATTGGCGGATACACATTAATTAGTGATTCGTATGCCTTTTATTTAGTATCCCACTCTCGATTTTCAGATTATGAATCATTAATCGAAAGTGAAAAAGATATCGTCAGTATCACACACAGTGAAGATATAAATCATCGTAGAACCTATATCTATGATACCGATAAAGGAAAAAACATTGAATCCACAGTTAATGATTTGGCGAAACTCATCGAACTTTATCGAAATGGTACTTTAAAGGAACGTGACTATAAACAAGATTAAGGCCCTTAAAAGGGTCTTTTTTGTTTTAAAAAGGAATCACGGTATGTAAATTTAATACACTATTTAGAACTCTTATAAAAAAGTGCATATCGCGTGAAATGTTTTTTGTGTTACGTTATTATGAAGTTGTCATATAGGTATGACTATATTTTTTCGAAATTTTTATTTACAATTAATATAAATTAAGGAGGCACATTGATGTTGTTCGAAAAATACGATCCACTCAAAAAAGAAATGTTTGGCATCCTGGATAAGGATGGAAAAGTTATCAATAAAGATTACGAACCAGACATTGATAATGACACACTCATTCATATGTACAAAACTATGTCCCTTGCACGTATCGCAGATATTAAGGCACTGCAATACCAGCGCCAAGGACGCATGCTGACATTTGCACCGGTACAAGGCCAAGAGGCTGCGCAAATCGGTCCAATGGCGGCGTCAAAAAAGGAAGATTGGTTAGTACCCGCGTTCCGCGAAGCGGCTGCCATGCTTTATAAAGGTGCGACCCTTTATCAAAACTACCTATATTGGTATGGGAACGAAAATGGTTCTCGCTATGATGATGGGGTAAATATTATGCCTGTCAACGTACCAATCGGTTCACAAGTTAACCACGCTGCAGGTGTGGCTTATGCCAGTAAAATGTTAGGTAAAGGTCATGCAGCAATTACGTATATTGGTGATGGTGGAACCTCAAATGGTGAATTCCACGAAGGGGTAAACTTTGGTGGCGTTTATGACTTGCCAATGATTACTATTATCCAAAATAACCAATATGCAATTTCAACCCCACGTTC
>PWOH01000109.1 GCA_003557505.1 Mollicutes bacterium
ATTTCCATCGTTAGAATGAGTGGTCCAGAAGCCTTTGAAATCATCAAATCAATATTCAAAGGGAAAGATTTAACTACGGTCGATTCCCACACTATTAATTACGGAAAAATCATACATGATAAACAAATCATTGACGAAGTTCTCGTCAGTGTTTTTAAAGCGCCAAAAACCTTCACGAAAGAAGATATGATAGAGATAAACTGTCACGGTGGACCCTATGTTGCGAAAAAGATATTGGAACTATTGCTTAGCAATGGCGCCCGTTTAGCCGAAAAAGGAGAATTTACCGAACGTGCCTACATGAACGGAAGAATTGATTTGACACAAGCCGAAAGTATTATGGACATTATTGAGGCTAGAAGTGACCATTCTTTGCATTTAGCAGCGAATGGTCTTGATGGTAAAATCCATGCTTTAATCAGCACATTGCGCGAACAACTTCTTGAAATCGTCGCAAACATCGAAGTCAATATAGATTATCCCGAATACGATGATGTAGAAATGTTAACTGATGAGATTCTTTATCCACGCATTAATGAATTAAAAGAGAAAATTGATCACATCCTCAAACAAGCCAGTGTTGGTAAGGTATTAAAAGATGGCATCAAAACAGTCATCATTGGGCGACCCAATGTTGGAAAAAGTAGTGTTTTAAACGCACTCCTCCGCGAAGAAAAAGCCATTGTCACCGATATTCAAGGGACAACCCGCGATATTGTTGAAGGTGAAATAAACATCGGCGGCATTATCCTGAACCTTATTGATACAGCCGGTATCCGTGATTCCGATGATTTAATCGAAAAAATAGGCATTGATAAAGCCAAAGCGATGATTAATGAAGCGGAACTTGTTTTGTATGTATTAAACAATAATGAAGCTTTGAGTGAAGAAGACGAAAAGTTATTGGAGCTTACCGACCATAAAAAACGGATTGTCATTATCAATAAAATCGATTTAGAAAATAAAATAGGCAGAACATTTGAAAACAGCGTCTCAATCAGTGCATTAAACCGAACCAATATCGAGAAACTCGAAGCACGGATCGAAACCATGTTTTTAAGTGGTGAAGTCGATTTAAAAGGAGAAACATACCTTTCTAATGCCCGGCATATTGCTAAAATGCGTCAAGTTCAAAAAAATATCGATGACGCCTTGGAATCCGCACAAATGCATCAACCAGTAGACATCATCGAAATTGATTTAAAAACAGCTTGGGAAACCCTTGGTGAAATTATCGGTCAATCAAAAAACACCGCGTTAATCGACGAACTCTTCTCAAAGTTTTGTCTGGGTAAATAATCAATCATCAAAGCGGTATTTTTTTCCGTCTTTTTCCCATCCGATTACATGATCAAGATTTACATTTCTCGCCGCATTGAAAATCGTTTTATCAATATCTTCAAAATCCTTTTTCAAGGTTTGTATCAAGGCCTTTACCTCACCGCGTTTTGAAGCCGTCTCACCCGCTGCTACACTACACGCACAATCAAGGGTGTCGATTTCATTGCGTTTCATAATCCGCCTAATATCTTGTTCTCTAAGAAAATACAAGGGACGAATCAGTGACAACCCTTCATAGTTGTCACTTTTTATTTTAGGTAACATCGTTTTAAACGTTCCAGCATAAAACATATTTAACAAAGTTGTTTCAATTACATCATCAAAATGATGTCCTAAGGCAACCTTGTTGCAACCGTGTGATTGTGCGATATCATATAAAATTCCCCGACGCATCCTAGCGCATAAATAACACGGATAATCCGGGGCTTTCTTTTCCACAATTCTGAAAATACTACGATCCTCAATAATTAAATCGATATTTAGTCGTTTAGCGTTCTCTTCAAGTTTATGACGATTAAACTTTGAATATCCAGGATCCATTGCCACAAAGACTACCTCAAAATCAACCAAAGGATGTTTTGTTAGCTCTTCTAACATTTTTGCTAACAATAAAGAATCTTTTCCACCGCTGATCGCAACCATAATTTTGTCGCCGTCTTCAATAAGGTTAAATTCTTTGATTCCTTTTATAAAGGGGCTCCATAGTTCTTTACGATATTTTTTAATCAAGTCTTTTTGAAAATTTTTCGCAACGTCCATATTATCACTCCAAATCACGATATACTATATCAAAGATTGGCTAAAAAGAGAAATGAATAAAAATAATTTAATGTAATTAGTTTGTAAAAACATTAATTTTCTTGTATAATGATTTTAACGGAGGTGATTATGTGGCATTTGAATGGACATCTCGCAAACCCGCAGAAGGGATTGCGACAGTTTATGAATCAAACATCACATTAAACAAAAGTGCAAGCACCCATTTTGAAACTGCTTATCGTGTGTTGCTAGGACTCGATAAAATCAACAAAAAGATTGCCATAAAGCCGATTACCAAACAAGAACATGAAAGAGGAACCATGCCCGATGAGAAGAAACATAAGATTACTGTAAGGCCAAGTTATGCTCGGGTAAGCAATAAGAAATTTATACGTGAAGCGGTAGAAATCGCCAATATCGACCTTACCGAAAACAATGCGGTGAAATTCAAGACGCTTTGGAGTAAGCAAGACCAAGCACTAATCATAGATCTCACCGATTATAGGGGGGAAATTCGATGATATTATACTCAACAATTTTAGATGTTAATAATTTATTCTTGCTCATATGGTTTTCTATCATATTGATTGCGGCCGTTGTTGAAGTGATGACAATGGACTTAACCAGTCTTTGGTTTTCCATCGGCGCACTCATATCCTTTATTCTTGCCATTGCAGGTGTAGAGGTCGCAATTCAAATCATAACCTTTATTGTGGTAACGATTATCTTACTACTCAGTGTCCGTCCCTTGGCAAAACGATATTTTAGAACTAACATTATCGGAACCAATGCTGATCGTTTAGTAGGAAAAGTGGCAACTTGTACAAGGGAAATCCCGCTTGGGGAACGCGGTGAAGTAAAAATTGATGGAAAATATTGGTCAGCCATTACCAGTGGTGATGAACCAATTCAAGTGGATGAAAAAGTAGAAATTCTTGCGATTGAGGGAAATAAACTAATTGTGGTGAAAGTATGACAGCAGGACCATTCAAGAGACTTGCCAGCTTCGCAGTCGATTTTACTCTGATGATTGCCATTGTTTTTACAACATGGCGGATATTCGGATCTGGCATTTTAGAAAGAATTTATGATTACGAAACAGGTGACGCTTTTTATCTGTATATAATTATTGCCTACCATTACATCGGTGTGGTAATTATCAATTATATTTACCAAGGCCTCAGCAAAGGTCGTACCTTAGGAAGACGTTTTCTTTACTTATCAATGAGTGGACAAATTAATTGGTGGTCACTCTTTGTAAGAGAAGTGATCTGGAAATTTTACTTTTGGTTATTCATTGCTACATTTATTAACTATAACTATCTTTTCGGATTATTTTTTATCTTCCCAATATTGTTTTTAGTGGACTTCGTATTAATCGCCTTTACACGCTCTAGAAAAACAATACGCGACCACGTAACACACACAAGAATCATATTAGATGATGTTGTGTATCCATTTTAAAAGGTTTATAATAAAATTAACTATAAATTAGGAGGAATAATATGCCACCAACAGGGATAATACTTATTATTGCAGTCGTATTGATTGTTTTAGTTTACCTGGCAACAAGATTCACGATTGTTACACAAGCAAATCGATTCATCGTTGAAAGACTCGGTGGGTACTATACAACATGGGATGTAGGGATTCATTTCCTCGTGCCATTTATCGACCGCGTCAAACTTAAAGTTTCAATAAAAGAACAAGTCGTTGACTTTGAACCTCAACCTGTTATTACCAAAGATAATGTTACCATGCAGATTGATACGGTCGTCTTCTTCCAGATAACCGACCCTAAACTTTATACATACGGGGTTAACTATCCGATTAAAGCGATCGAAAATATTACCTCAACTACATTACGTAATATCATCGGGGATTTAGAGTTGGATGACTCATTAACCTCTCGTGATTATATCAATGAAAAAATGCGTACTGTCTTAGATGATGCAACGGACCCATGGGGAATTAAAATCAACCGTGTCGAAGTTAAAAACATCATTCCACCAAAAGACATCCGCGAAGCGATGGAAAAACAAATGCGTGCTGAACGTGAAAAACGTCAATCCATCCTTATTGCAGAAGGTAACAAACGCTCAAGCATCTTGAATGCCGAAGGTGAAAAAGAAGCGAGAATTCTTCGTGCAGACGGTGAAAAACAAACCCGTATTCTTGAGGCTGAAGGTCAAGCGGAAGCGATTATCAGCGTTCAAAAAGCAACCGCACAAGGGATCGAACTCATTAAGAACGCCGGCGCTGATGAAGCCTTCTTACGTCTTGAAGCTTATAAAGCAATGGAAAAAGTTGCTGATGGTAATGCGACGAAACTTATCGTTCCATCGGATATGCAAGGTATGGTCGGACTGGCTTCTACACTTAGCGAAGCATTCAAATCTGCACCAACCCTTCCAGAGAATGCCAAAGAACAACTGGCTTCCAAAAAAGCTTCTAGCACATCTAAAAAAGCATCCGAAAGTTCTAAAAAATAACCAATACAAAGACCCCGCATATCAAATCGATATGCGGGGTTTTTTAATGAATATATAGTGATTGTTATTTTTTAAGGTTGTTTTCAATAAACGTTTTTGCTTCACTATCTACAAGTGGTTTACAAATGTAAAAGCCTTGGACCGCATCACATTGATACTGTTTTAAAGCATTATATTGAGTCATCGTTTCAACACCTTCTGCGAGCACTAAAGCATTGATATCTTTCCCTAACTGAATAATGCTGGGTGTCATGTTTTTATCTTTATACGAGAGTTGATCGGTAAAGATCTTATCTATCTTCAGTTTATCAATCGATAGAATCCTTAGATATTGCAAAGACGAAAATCC
>PWOH01000016.1 GCA_003557505.1 Mollicutes bacterium
TCGACTTTGAATCCATAAAAGGGATTCACACTTTTAAAGGGGTTGATTACACAGATACAATTACCATCCGTCACTTACTCTCTAATCGCTCTGGATTACCTGATTATTTTCATGGCGAGACGATGAAAAGACTTTTAAACAATCATGATGAAGGCTGGGGCTATGAGAAAGTCATTGAATATGTTAAAAGACAGGAAGCTTTATTCTTACCTGGTGAAGGCAAAAAAGCCAAATACATTGATACAAACTTTCAACTACTTGGCAAAGTCATTGAAACCCTTTTTAACCTATCATTTTCGGACGCAATCGATGCACATATCATAAAGCCTTTAGCCTTAAAGGATACTTATTTATATGATGAAAGAGTCGATCAATCCTTAATCCATATGACTTATAAAGGGAACACTCTAACCCTCCCAAAATATATGGCTTCTATTGGGCCTGAGGGTGGCATTGTCTCAACCGCAAAGGATTTAAATCAATTTTTATTTGCCTTCTTTGAAGGCAAACTCTTTAACAATAATATCTTACCTTCACTGTATAACTGGAAACTCCTATTTGGACCGGGCTTATTCTTTTATGGCACCGGTATATCAATGCAGCCCATATCACTGCGTAAAATAAAACAAGGACTCATAGGACACTGGGGACAATCCGGTGCTTTTGCGTTTTACTATCCTCAAAAAGACCTTTATATGAGTGGCACCATTAATGCAATCACCGGCCACAATAAAGCCGCAAAAGTGATGATGAAAGTCCTTAAATCACTATAGCTTCACACCGTAACATAATTAACCCATGAATTGATATAAAGAAAAATCGCCTTTTGTAATGAAGGCGATTTATTTATCTGGTTGTTTAGTCACGACATGATCGGGTAAACACCCTACAAGCATTACAAGTGCAATTAAACCATAAGCGAGCAATGTCCAATCAAAGACAAGGATGCCAACGACACTGATTGGTAAGAGTAAAAATACCCAATCTAACCCGATGTTTCTTAACCGTTTATACACTATATAAAAATGCACTGGTGCATAAAAAGCAAGGAGCCATACAATAATAGCGCCAATAAAGATACCAAAGTATAGCGCTGCGTCCCCCACTTGATCAACGAGAAAATCAATCATCAAAATTAAGAAAAAGCCAATCAATAGGCCTATAAATATTCCCAGTATATACTTAATATATGTTCTTCTACTTGGTCGTTCTTTTTCACCAAGCAATGGTGAGAATAATCGTTTTATCGACTGCATGATGATCACTCCTATTATCTTTAGTATAATCTTTACATCTCCATTTTAAAACGTTTATGCATTTTGTTAGAGACTCAAAACTGAAAAACATCTTCACACGAAGATGTTTTTTCATAAACTATTTATTCTATAAAGGAGAGAATGCGATTATGATTGCGGTCATTTAAATGTGTAAAGACGCCTCTACGGAAATGACGACCACCATAAAGTGGCTCACCAAGTCTAGTGGAGAATTCTCCGGCGGTATAAAAGCCATCATCACTTACAATAAATGCTTCAGCATTTACCCCATCTCGCATTGTATAAGTCGTTGGAGACGGATTGTCAGTAGGTTCATTTATCTCATTGAGATTGAATTCAAATATTTTTCCTTGTTGTCCTGAAGGCTTAGTTTCTGAAATACCGATCAGCAGTGTGGTATCAGTATAAGTGATGTGGGTTATTCGCTCATCAATATGCCTGTTAACACCAAAATTATAACTTCTTGATTCAAAATTATTTCTCAATATCAATAATTCACTGCTATTTTGTCGGGGCATATACACGTTGAGGTAATAAGTATTATCATGTTTTACCATATCAACATATTCTTTCATATTGATATCGCGATATCGTGATATATCTTCTTCAAATAATATATTAAGATCATAATCCATGATATAGACATGACTGTCTACAATATAATCATTGCGATCAGCAACGCGTATTTGAAAAGCAAAAATCTCTTCATCTTGATAAAATATATGCGCGGCTGAATGTGGGTTTAAGATTTCTTCATCGTAATGGGTTGGATTCGTTGCCAAATTAAAGGTTTTCTGTGTGGTTGTATTAAAGGCATCAACACTAAGTTCAACTTCATAATGTTTCCTAAACAATTCATCATGCTCACCCCATGTGAAATCAAATTCAAAAGTTGAACCTACGTGGGTATGTTCAGTCTTGCTATCTGTTTCTTCATACTTATATTCAAGTAATTCACCATCCATCGTAAAACTTGCATGCGCGTGATAATGAACATAGGGTAGTAGTCTTCCTGATCGCTTGCGGGACGTTCCACTAACAGTAATGATATCATCATTGATGGTGATGGTATCAAAAAGGGTATGTGAATCTGGGACGATATGCTCCCACACCTTTTCGCCATCAAAGGTGTGCTTAGCGATATAAGCCGTACTCAAACGCGAACCAGCCACAATAATGCCTTCATCCGTCGTTTTAATGGCGCGGTAGGTCCCATTTTCTGTATCATCAAGGGATGGCATATTGGCGGGACTCCCTTGAAAGGTTACTAAGAATAATACTGGGAAAATAATCATGATACCTAAGAGTCCTTTTAAGGATAAAGAAAAAGATTGCCATATAGCTTTGATACGTTTGATTCTAAAGTTTGTGTATATTAAAAGTAACACGAAGCCTATAAAGATATACGTGATTAAAAGACCGCTTGATAGGATAATCATACCTCTCATGATTTCACTCCTTTATTCTGTAAACGCAAAGATACTATGTCGTAATTCATCAATTGTGTATAAAGCCGTAACGTTCGCTGCTCGTTGCGCTGGGCTAATCATTGGTGAATAGTAAGTGCCTGCAACAATGAACTTTCCATCACTAAATTGCATCGCTTCAATGCCTAATCCTTCACGCATCGTTATTAGCTCAAAATTTTCGATATCATCGTCCTTATTAAGATCATCGAGCTCAATAGACATAATAACGCCTTGATACGCAATGACTTCTTTGGCTTCACTGTTAAACATTGAAAGGAGGGAATTGGAAGTCATTGGTTCTTCAAGATGCGCAGTCCCACCGATATAATGCGTTGAATCTTCAATTAACATATCATTCACTCTGTAATCTTGCCAATTATATTGTTGTGGCAAACGATAACTACGCGGTGATTCAAAATTTTCATCAAATACGACGAGAGAATTATTATGATAAGGACGCTGACTTCTTAACATATAGGTTTTGCCGTTTTCACGAACAATATCGGTGTAATCCCAGTAGCTGTCATGACGTATTAAAATGTCATCGTCATAAAGGAGATTCATTTGGTTATCAAAAATCAGGATATGTGAGAGCGCCTCTTGATTATTATTTGGTATATAAAAACGCATATCAATAATTGAAATCTCACTGTCGTGATAAATCACATCAAAGGTTTTATCAAACCGATCATAACTCGTTGGCAGTGTTCGAAAATCAAGGGTGATGCTTTGTGTGTTCCATTGTCTTAACAATGGTTTAAACTCAAATGTGACTTCATAATCTTTATTTTCCCAACCTTGAATAAAGTTTGGGGTTACCTCAAAGGTGAACTCGTCGTTGTTCGTGGTGAAAAATCGTCGCGAGTCATGGCTTTTTTGATGCTCATCTCGCAGATTTCCTGTTTGAAGGTCAATCGTTAATACTGTTCGTTTTTGATTGCGATTCGTGGCGATATAAGCGGTAGTGTGACTTCGCTCGTAGCGTTTAGTCCCACTTGCCACAAGATGCCCTTCACTATTAATTTCTAAAGTATCAATGATGGTTTCACTCATTGTTTACACTCCTTATTGTTAGTAAGTTGAAACACTTAAAACTCATGACGACCTTTTTCGTATTTAATAATATCGCCAGGTTGACATTCTAATGCCTTACATATCTTCTCTAGTGTACTAAAACGGATTGCCCGTGCTTTCCCCGTTTTAAGAATCGATAAATTGACGTTACTCACGCCAATTTTTTCCGATAATTCCATTGCGGTCATCTTCTTACGTTTTAACATTTCATCCAAATGGATTTTAATAGGCAACTTAGATCACCATATCGTTGTCGTATTGTAAAGTGACCGCACGAATAAACGTTCTTAACAGCACCAACAACAAGAGATAAAATACAATAAACTCAATAGACATGGTAATTGATTCAAAGATTATTGCATTCATAAGAAGATGGGTGAAAATGTATATAATAAGAATATAAAGAATCAGTTTTGAACGCTTAATCAACTGATAAGAAAACTTGAATTCTTTGTTTAACTCACTGGCAATCTTATGACTGATTTCCAGCAAGAAGAAAAACAGAATTGTCATCATCATCGAAAATGTCATAATCACATATTCATACCCTGCGATAGCGTCTACTTGGGCTTGGGCTGTAAACCCGATGATAAATGTATGATTATAAAGGAAATAAATCATTTCCACCATATGCCAAATAATATAGACAAAAAGTAGCATTTGTATGCCCTTAATTGCATACGGTAATTTATTGCCTACACTTGGCAACCATCCTTCTTTGGTCTCTGAGATATCCTGTGAAATAAAAATAAGAAATATAATCATTAGTATTAAAACGAATACTGCAGTACTGCCCATATAAATCGCCTCCTATACATACTATATTTAACGATTATCGATAAATTGTCAACGTTTTTTAACGAAAAACATTAATTTTTTTACTGTCATCAATTAATCTAATTTATGCACTTCCATGAAAAAAGCCTTTAAGAACCCCTAACATTTCAAGGGGGCTTAACGGCTATAATCATTATTTTATTGCATAGATAACTCTGTTTTTTCTATTAATGAGGTGTTGTTATAAAGAGGACGCTTCACAAAGAAAGCAAACAATGCTACGAGTGTAATCATGATCCACATGCTAGGCA
>PWOH01000079.1 GCA_003557505.1 Mollicutes bacterium
CAAACGAGTTGCCACAACTGCCACACCCTTAATCATTCAAAGTCCTTCAGGTTAAATGTGTGTGAACCACTAGGCACCAAATGATCAGAATGGCGAGGTGTCAAGAACCAATACCAGTTCTCAGGTTTCTCTGGCTTCACACTATTCCCCCAACCATCAGTAATCACAAACACTGCCTTCGGATATCCATCCTTTTCCTTCTTGATCGTTCCCTGAATAGCCTTCTCAATAATATCAAAGCGTGTGCCACCAAAGCCATACAGCTTCCCACTTTCCAGTGAAGTCTCATACACCTTGGTATCGAAGCAGAACATTCTCACATCAAAACGATCCTCCGGTAGTGACTTGGCAGCATCAAAGAATCTTTGTTGGTAGTCAGAGCACGAGCCTGAAGTGTCTTGAAAGAACCACACTTGAATGCGGTGCATTTCTGTATTGCGTTCTTCTACTTCCATTTCTGTAGGGATGAACATATTATCTGGCAGCATGACAAACCTACGGTTCATCCTAGCCCATTGTGTTTCATCCATGGTAGAAGTTTTCATGTATTGCATGGCCCACTTCTTGATGACCGTTTCCCACTTCTTTTTCTTCTTGACAGGCTTGGTGTCAACAAAAGACCAGACGTTTCCTGCCACGGTTCCAGCTTTATTACCTTCACCGTTGTCTTGTTGAGACAACAAATCCTTGATTAGCTGCTTCTCTTCTTCAGTCAACTCATCATTGATGCTCTTGAGAACGTCTCTGAAGCCATCTGAGGCTTCGCTTGATGCGTCATGGCTGTCAACTGTCTGAGGACTGTCAGAGCCATCGTCACACGCCTTGTCAGAGATTCTGTTGTAGTACCACTCAGAACTCATCTGGTCTGACGGTGGATTGTCTGGAAAAACAGTATCAGTCCAGCAATACACATTGTCAGGGTCAATTTCTGCTCTATCAAAGCCCAGACGATTCACACAAAAATGGTTGATAGCCACATCAGTAGCACGGTTGGCTTTCTCTGCATCAATCTTAGGGTTCCAGAAGAATCTAGTCCCATGCTCTAAGATGATATGCAAGCACTCGTGACAAATCACGAACAACCGTTGAGTTGAGTTTTGTGATTCCCAGAAGTGGGGATTAATGAGGAAGTCTATGTTATGACCTTCCTCATTGAACACTACGGCAGCAGTATCAACCTCATCTGAGAATCTAGGAACACCCACCAACCAGAGACGATAAAACACAGCATGTTTTGTGTCTAGCTGTTGGAGTAGCCTCAGATATTCCTCATTAGAAAAGTGCGTCAATGTCAATGTCCTCTGTTGAAAACAATTCATCGTCCTCTGTTGAAAACAATTCATCAATTTCCATTCCTATGAAGTCAGGCATTTTTCTCTTTGCGTTGTTCACGTATAAACTATTTCTCGTATGATTCTTTGCAAACGGGTGCATTTCATTTACCCGCAGCATTCCATGTTCCCAATCCTTAGCAAACTTTCCAAAGGTTGGTTTGTTACTTCTGGATGCAAAGTATAGCATGTAATCAAAGAATTCTTTAGCCTGTCTCTTACTCAACTCCACCCCATCAGGCATTTTTGTAACAAATTCTAGTAACTCTTCCACAGACTGCTTACGGTTATACGTATTGTCCCGAGCGGTGTTTACACTTCTTATCCGATTCATAATGTCATCAAACTCTATGGACAGCCCAGCATCATTGTCCTTAAGCTGTCCAGCAAAATTTTTGATTCTCCATTCCTGAAGCTGTCTGATTTTGTTATTGACGATTCCCTTGGCTTCGACAATCTCAGTGACCTTATGAAACATATCTTCACTATCTGTGCTAGCCTTGAGTAGCCTATCAATCTGGCGCTTTGTAGAAGAGCTTATAAACTGTGACAGCTTCTCACTGGGTGCCAATGGCATAAAGAACTGTAGATACTTCTCATCCTTTTTGATGATAGGAATTGCCATATCATAAAAATTAGGTTCAGCCATCTTGACTTTGGCAGCGTTCGTATCTTCGTCCTTGAGCAAATCATCAAGGGTTTGTTTAATGGAACCCTCTGACAATAGAAACAGTAGTTGGGTCGCATTGCTACCCGCTGGCAGCACATCTCTCACATCACCACATTTCTGGTAGCAATCTATAGCATAATCCAATCTACGCGGAGATATTTTATCACTAATCTTCTTAGGCAGGGAGTTCCACCATTCAACAGCGGCAGTTCCATTATCCTCACCATACTTCTTAGTGAAGAAAGGCTTGGACACTGCATATGGGACTTCCACGAATATATGGAAGCGGTCAAGCTGTGCATCGTCCAATTCATCTACGTCATAGTTCAAATCATCCCCATCACTCGATGGGGGATTGATTGCAGTCCACACCACTTCAAGGGTATGGAACTTGTGACCGTTGATAGATTGGAACTGGATGAGTTCCATGACAGCGTTTCGCACTTTCTTTGGAGCACGATTATACTCGTCAAGGAAAATTGCTTTGACTCTATCACGAGCAAAAATCTCTGGACGCACCAGATGTAGGAAATCGGTGCCATCTTCTGCTGTCTTTTCTTTGGGTACTCCAATGAAATCAACCCATGGGTCCATGGTTGATGCAGAAAAGTATAGCCAGTCTTTTCCAATCTCACCGTAGAGATTGTTAAACAATTCAAAGACTTGCCCAGTCTTACCAACACCGTGTCGGCCAGAAATACAGACGTTATATCTATTTTTAGCCCAGAATTCGAGCTTTGCAGTAGATAGTGCCACGATATAATTCTCCTATTAGACAGTAATTATAGCATGGAGAATAATGAATTGTCAAATAATTTTAGTTTCTGGTTCGTTTGCGCCTATCTTCGCGTACAGCAGCAATTGCTACGGTCCTTGCAAACCGTTCAAGATCACAGAAGGCAATTGACACTGGCTCGTTACTGTTCCAGTAAAGCGTATCACCCTCTCTAATGTTTTCCTGCATCCATTTACGGGCAGCACCTAGCCACTCACCACCACCACCCATAAACTCACTGGCAACGTCATCAGTTTTATTCATATGAAACTCCTAAACTCTCGTTTTATGACGAATTATATCCACAACTTTAACGTATTGGTCATTGGCGTGTAGGAACGCAGTGTGGAATTCTCTACCCGATACATTCAACAGATGTGATAGGTCATGGAAATGGTCACGATAAAATTCCAAATCGTGCATAGTAAGATCGCGAACACCATCCCCAGAGTTTATCGTATCGTAGATATGTTTAATCTTTTGTGATTTATTCATATGTCACCGTTCCATTTCTTGACACTTGAGCGTTTGGATACATATCAAAATCAACAGCTTGTTCGGCCTCACATTGAGCGCATTGACCCTTCATTTCTCCGTTAGGGTCTACATCAATACCTTCATCGAGGTCTCGTGTACAATAGAAACAGTAATCATCCATTTTATTAAGCATACACGTTACCATGGGTAAGTAGTGTAGCACTCTTGCCCGTCACACATTCATCATTAACAATGGTTACACTGACAGTTTCAAATGATCTATCAAAATGTTCAATAGCATCAATCTCGAATTCACCATTTTCTGAAGGTTCTACAAAATTACTATTATCACCAACATAATTGACGCGCTTCCCACAAAATTCTTCAGCTAAAGCTTCAGTAACTTCCTGATCCATTGCGTAAAGAGCATCTGAAATTTTCGCTAGTGTACCTTCACTAAATTTAATCATTATCTAACTCCGTTGTACATAAGATTATAATAGCAAAGAATTATGGAATTGTCAAATAAAAAAGCCCCCTTTCGAGGGGGCTTAGGTGGCTAGCATCTTGCACATCCATGTATATGGTAACAGTATGTGTCAAATGTGTCAAGTCAAATTGGAGGGCGTGGTGAGATTTGAACTCACGACCATCCGATTAACAGTCGGACGCTCTGACCACTGAGCTACACACCCTTAAAAATTATTTATCAAAAGACAAGTTATGTTTTTCCATTATGTCTTTGATTTTTTTGTAAGCAGTTCCACCTACTTTAAAATTTAAACTCAAACATACTGCTCTCATGTTTTTGTTATTTTTAATCGCTTCTATTATATCACGTTCTAAAAATAATTCAACCCCTAATCCCCTTTTGATAGCTTGTTCAGCTTGTATTTCCCTTCTATGAGTTTTACAATATTTTGCATATTTAGAATCAATCCTTTTATCACAAATTATACAACATTTATGTGGCGTTAATTTTCTTCCCTTAATGTATCCTTCTGGTACTTCTTCTGGAAGGCACTTAATATTGTCTAATGTATCAGGGTGATAGTACCATCGTCTACCATATGATCCATTCTTTGTTCCCTTGCGCTGTTTGGCTACATGTTGATATTTTCTCTTTAACCACCCATATAACTTATTATTAACTCTACTACCGTTGCCGTGGCCAGTCATCTGTAATGCGGCCCATATTAATCCTTTTTCTTTGGGGTACATTTTTACTAATAATTGGTGAGCTACATAATGCTCTTCAGGTGTAAGATCTACTAAGTTTCCAATATCATCCGTACCACCCATACAACGAGGTATAATATGATGTTTTTCTGTATATGAATCAAGAGTTCTATATCTTGCCCGTTCACATAAGAGGTTATAATGTTTAATATAATTCATTAAAATTACTAAAACTATAAAAGTATTTAGCAATTTGTGAACTATGAGTCCTCTTAACACAAAATTGGTCTCCCCGTCAAGATTTGAACTTGAGACACATGCTCCCAAAGCATGGATGTTACCAGACTACACCACGGAGAGGTGATGAGATTTGCTACGCTGGCTCTCATGGGCCTCGATAGCTCTCAACATGTGAGAGTCACTACTATTTGTTAAATCTTTGCTGGATCAGTTCCAGTTGGGTCTGAAATCA
>PWOH01000101.1 GCA_003557505.1 Mollicutes bacterium
ATATCCTTGAAAATGCCCATAGCATTGTCCTGCAAACAGACCCCGGAGATAACCTTCTCGGAAATCACGGCCGGTTATTGGCGTGGGTTTGGGTACAAATGGATGAAGATGATGAGTATATGCTGTTAAATTATAAAGTTGTACGCCAAGGGTTGGCGTTTGTAGCGTTTGAGTTTGGTGCAGGTGAAACAGATGTCACTAAATATGATGATATCCGTTATAATGAATGGATGCATATTGCAGAGTCTCGTGCAAAAGATGAAGGTAGAGGGATGTACAGTGATGATTTACGTGATCCATATTGGGATTATGACAATGATGCACCACATCCGGAACGTTGGCCTTCTTAATTAATCAATATAGAGGTGTATTTTGATGTATAAAACCGTTTTACAAAAAATCGAACAGTATGACAACATTATCATTCATAGACACATACAACCAGATTTAGATGCATTAGGGAGTCAGTTCGGGTTAAAAGCACTTATTGAGAAGAATTTTAAAGGGAAATCTGTATATATCGTAGGCGATATGAATGATTTTACGTTGTTTGGTGACATGGATACCATCGACGACAAATTATTTCATGATGCCTTAATTATCGTTTTGGATGTTGCTGGAAAAGGTCGTGTTAGTGATAATCGTTTTATGTTAGGAAAAGAAAAAATTGTCATTGATCACCACCAAAACGATACGGATTTTGCGGATATTTTTATCTCTGATCCTTCACAAATTGCTACGTGTCAAATGTTGACGCAAATGGTTTTAGAAGAGAATTTAAAAATTGATGAAGACATTGCGACATACTTATTTAGTGGTCTAGTGACAGACAGTGGTCGTTTTATGTATGCACAAACAACTTATGAAACCTTTGCAGCGGCCGCTTTTCTTACAAAAAACGGCGCAAGAATACAAAATATCTATGATGCGATTTATGTTGAGGACTATTCCTCTAAGAAGCTTAAAGGCTACTTTATTAATAATTTCAAACGCACAGAAAACAATGTTGCTTACATGAAAAATTCAGCCTCTTTAAAGAACCAATATAATGTTTCAACTTTCACAATATCAAGGGGGATGGTAAATCAAATGGCTGGAATTAAAGGTATCCCCATTTGGGCAAACTTTACCGAAACGGATGATGGAGAGATCCAATGTGAACTTAGAAGTAAAAAAGTCCCTATTGTTGATATTGCGAAGAAATACGGCGGGGGCGGCCATGCCTTAGCGTGTGGTTGTACATTAGATACATGGGATGAGATTGACTTAGTTTTAAAAGATTTAGATGCACTTGCAGAAAGGATACAAAATAATGGATAAAGTTAAACTTACACAGATTCATGAAAAAATTAAAGAATACGATAAAATTATTATACTCCCACATGCTCGTCCTGATGGGGACTGCATGGGAACCGCTTTTGGGTTAAAAGATATTATTACCAACTCTTTTAATGATAAAACCGTTTATGTCAGTGGTGAAGAATCGGATTTCACCCGATTTATTGGAACAACGGATAAACTTGAAGATGAGGACTTTAAAGATGCACTGGTTATTGCGGTTGATACAGCGAACGAACAACGTATTGCTGATCAACGTTATAATACTGGTAAATTTTTAATCAAAATTGACCATCATATTCTCGTGCATTCATATGGCGATATTGAATACGTTGATACCTCTAGGCCTGCCGCAGCGTTAATTATATTGGATTACTACTACGTATTCCAAGATGAGCTTAAAATGTCCCCTGAAGGGGCTAAGGCATTATATACGGGAACGTTAACTGATACAGGTCGCTTTAAATATCCTGGTGTCAATGGGGATACGTTTAGACGTGTTGCCATGCTTTATGATCTAGGGTTAGATCCTCAAAGCGTATATCAAGAAATTGATACGAAAAGTGAAGAATTAACTCGTTTTAAAGGGTATGTTTTACAAAACTACCAAAAAACTGAAAACGGTGTTGCATATGTTCGTATTACCCATGAACTTATTGAGGAATATGGTGTGACCATAGAAGAAGCCTCAAGTCTAGTTAATGAACTTGGTGTCTTTGGTGATTGTCCGGTTTGGGCACTCTTTGCCGAATACGAAGAAAAAATCGTTCGTGCACGCTTACGTAGTAAAGGTCCGGCTGTCAATGAACTTGCTGGTGAATACGACGGTGGTGGCCATGCCATGGCAAGTGGTGTGAACCTTGGAACTTGGGCGCGCGCCGAAGAAATACTAAAAGATTTGGATAAACTTGTCAAAGACTATAAAGAAGCGAAAAACTAATCGCTTCTTTTTAGTTTTTTAGAAATAATGTTTTTCCTTGCATGTTAATGTAACATATTATATAATACATACGCATATTAGGAATATAAACGTTTGCGGTGATTGAATGAGCAAAATTGATATCGATTTTACCATTGAAACTGAAGGTCAGAAACAAGCTTTTGATACAAAAGGCATCTTGAAAGACAATGTAATGATTTTTCATGATGAAAAAGACCAGAAACACACGGTACAAATTGATAACGACAGAATCCACTATATACGTGCTGGTGATCCGTCGTTTGATTTTGTGTTTGAGGAAGGTGCGATGCATAAAGGGGATTATTATGTTGGGAATCAACAACTGAAGTTTGACATTCAAACCCACCAACTAACAATCACTGAAACTGCCATTTCATTGACTTACACGTTGCGTCAAGGGGATATAGTTATCAATCACAGCGAATTATTCTTAAAGTATGAAATAGTCCAGGAGGCATGAATACATGGTTAATTTTAATGAACTTAGTCTGATTAATATTGCGGAAATAGTTCTAAAAGAGGCAAAAAAGCCATACGACCTTTATGATCTTTTTGATGAAGTTGTAGAAAGAAAAGCCTTGGAACTCACAGAAAGCCACACAGTATTGAACGCATTTTATGCAGAGTTATCTGCAAGTGCAAAGTTCGTTTATACTGGTGCTAACACTTGGGATTTGAAAATCAATCAACCTATTGATCTATGGGAAAAAGATGGTTCATATTACAACGAATACAAAGAAGTTTCTGATGAAGAAATGGACAAACGCATCGAGGCACAAAAAGACGAAGAACGTAAACATCAAGAGATGCTTGAAGAAAGAATTCGTAAAGAAGAGGAAGCGCAAGCGCGTCTTATGGAGCAACAAGCTAAAGACGATGGTGATTTATCTGAAGCCGATGCAATGGATACAGAAGACGCAGGTCTAGATGATCCATTCGAAGATCTTGAAGAAGATGATTTAAGCATCGAAGATGAAGTGATTTCTGAAGATGAGTATAAAGAAGATGTTGATATTCTTGAGGAAGCTACTGATGAAGAAGAAGTCGAAGAAGAAGACGATGAAAAATACCTTGAATATCTCGACGATTATGAAGACGAATACGACAAATAATGGCTAAACTGTCAGCTTGAAACCATGTAATCTATGGTTTCAAGCTTTTTTATTTTGTGTTATAATTACTTCAAATGACTAGGAGGGTTGTCAATGATTAACAAAGAAATTTTAGAACGAATCATTAACAAGGCTTTGGATTCCAAAGCGGATTTCGCTGAAGTTTTTGTAGAAAAAACGATTCAGAACAGTATCGCTCTGCAAAGTGGCAAAATCGAAAATGCAATTACTCAAGATAAATTTGGAGTAGGAATTCGTATTGCACAAGGTTATAACAGTGTTTATGGTTATACAAACGATTCAGATGAAGAAAGTCTTCTAAATTTAGCGGGAAATCTTGCTAAATCTTTTGAGGGGAAAAGAGTTCGGGAAACAATTAAGTTGCCTGAAGTTTCTAAAGGAACAAATCATACTGTAAAAAGAAAGCCCCTTGAAGTAGGCATTGAAGAAAAAGCTGCCGTTGTAAAACGTGCTGATAAAGCGGCACGTGCTTACAATGATGAAATAAAGCAAGTCAATGTTAGTTATCTAGACAGTACACAAAATGTTTTAATTGCCAGTAGTGAAGACATTCATGTTACGGATGAAAGAATTCGTACACGTCTTGGCATCGCCAGTGTTGCTCAAAACGAAAAAGATATGCAGATGGGCTTTAACGGTCCAGGAGCGCATCATGGATTTGAGTATTATGAAATTATTGATGTTGAAAAAGAAGCACAAGAAGCATCGCGTATTGCCGTGACTATGTTACACGCTGATGAAGCGCCGTCTGAAACTATGCCTGTTGTAGTTGACAACGGCTTCGGTGGGGTTATCTTTCATGAAGCGTGTGGACATTCTTTAGAAGCGACATCTGTAGCAAAAAACGCCAGTGTCTTTAGCGGTAAAAAAGGTGAAAAAATCGGAAGTGAACTTGTTACCGCTATAGATGATGGTACGATTGATAATGCATGGGGAAGTGCCAATTATGATGATGAGGGCCGTCCACAACAACGTCGTGTTTTAATTGATAAAGGTGTTTTAAACACTTATATGGTTGATTATCTCAATGGTAAGCGTATGAATGAAAACTCAACTGGGTCTTCTCGTCGTGAATCCTATCGTTATGCGCCTACATCACGGATGAGTAACACATATATCGAAAATGGCGAATCTACTTTTGATGAGATTATCGCAAATACAAAGTACGGACTTTACGCTAAAAAAATGGGTGGCGGCTCGGTTCAACCTTCAACAGGTGATTTCAACTTCGCGGTAATGGAAGGGTACATGATTAGAGATGGAAAAATCGCTGAACCCGTTAAAGGCGCAACCCTTGTGGGGACTGGGAAAGATGCGTTGAAAAAAATCGATATGGTAGGAAATAATCTCCTACGTGCTCAAGGTATGTGTGGGTCATTGTCTGGTTCAATCCCAGCGGATGTTGGTCAGCCTACGCTCCGAATTTCAAGCATTACCGTCGGCGGAAGAAAGGGGAA
>PWOH01000085.1 GCA_003557505.1 Mollicutes bacterium
TCGCGCCCATCTGAGCGTTGGCTTTTCTGCCCATGATCTCCAGATAACGATCCCCGATGCCGAAAAAATTGTTGACCTCAATTACAGCCACTACTACCTGCGTAGCTTCATCAAGGTCAATCTCCTGTAAAACTTCTTCTTCCACTCCTGAAGCAATCGAAAGCATCATTACTAAGTCGTCCCAATGTTTAGTGAGAATACCCGGTATCGAGAACACCGCTTCAATCATCTGATCGTTGGTAACTTCATCGCTCTGAGAAATTTCCTTAGCTTGTTCACTATCACCACGCTCTTCTGCCGCCTTCTGGAAATCCTCCTTCTTAGTGCCGTCTCCTAAAAACATTTTAGTAACTGCTTTGAGTGTTTCAGGTATTTTCTCAAGCTCCTGCATAAATTGTCCATACCTGCCAAGTGGCATTTTACTAACAACTAAAATTCTTTCCAACTGCTGTTCACCGGAGATTTCTGATACAACAACCTTCTTAATTTTCGGTAAACTTTTATTTGACATGTAAAGCCTCCTCTTTTAAACAGACGCCCCGGATAAGTCATGTAACCGAGGCGTCTTCACTAAGGTAGCAAATCTTAGGTCAAGGCAACTGGTACTGCAACATCCGCATCCACAACATCGAACACGTCGAGCGCCGTTGTAAACCCTGTCTTTGAAACAGCGTAAGCGTATTCGTCAGGTCTGAGAAGGAATGTTGCTTCACCATTCGCATCAGTGAATTTCGTCTGCGAAATCCCGGCAATTGAAACTTCCGCACCTTGTTCAACAACAGCCCCAGCACTTGATGTCACTGTGAAGGTAGCCACATGGTAAGGAATAGAAGCAGGCACACCGCCCATTTCAAAGTAATTGCCCGGACTGCCCGGATCCGCGTTGGCTTTAGGATAAGCGACAAATTCAGCATTGTAAACACGCTGATCGCTGTAATCAAAACCCAGCTCCATGGCCGTTACCGGACTTGCCAAATAAAGGATCACGTCGTGGCTGTTATCGCTGTATTCTGTTGGATGTAAAGTAAGCTGTTTAGCAACACTGCGCATCGACGTTCCAAGTTGACGATCAGTCAATTTCCCTGCCTCTACTTCTTCTAAAAAGGTAGCTACAGCCTTAATAGAATCGTAATCAGTTTGAGCCAGTGGCACAATTGCCCGGACGTTCCAGCCAGTAATCCTGTGATCCACCGGTCCTGTACCGTATTGGTCCACGTTAATATCTGTCATTTCCGGCTCAACGTGCAAGGTAACCCCGCCCGATGTCAAATCAATTTGCAAGTCCCCAAATATCAACGTGCAAGGTCCAAGCTTCACTTGATCTTCAAACATAATCTTCCACCGCCTTTAGGTTATTAAATCCTAACCGTAAATTCTATATTGAAAGTTACCTCCGAACGCCCTCTTTCATCTGGACTCATATCGGAAGGTATCTGCAACGCCCTGCTTGCCTGTATATAATAATCACCAAGTGAATAGTTATGCGGCGCTACCCACTGCCCGCCAGCGCCCCTTTCACCGTGGTAGCGCTTATAAATTTCCCATGACTTCTCATTAGCCACCGGATAATATAACGCCCGGCTAAGCACCTGAATCATGTAATACCTGATTGGCAATTCTTTTTCAGGTTGCGGTCCGCTACTTTCCCTAATCAGAATACACTTAGTAGGGGCGTCTGCTGGGTATAAACTACCAAACATATCTACCCCGAAAGTAGCAATTCCTGCCGCTTCAATATCGTTAATCACTTCTTGAATCAACATTGCTTATTCCCCCGATGCCTGCCTTGCCCTGCGATTTGCTTCACGCTTTTCAGCCAGCACCTTATTGAGCTTTGAACATACCGGACACTTAGCCCCATCAACGCTCAAATAAGAATTCTTGCACTTCTTACAAACTGTTTTTCTGCTGATAACTGTTTTTATTTCCACTATTTATTGCCTCCTATTCCCCGAATATTTCCCTTACTGTTTTTTATATAACTATCATATCGCTGATCACAGTGAGGGCATTTAAAATAGAATACGGACCTGCCCGGGAGAGCTTCTTCCTCCAGCTGAATTTCTGAAACCTTGATTGACTTTTTACATCCTCTGTCACAAAATATTTCCTTTGTTTTTTTGCGTCTGCTAAAAAATACCATTAACTCAATACCCTCCTGACAGCATCCGCCCATTCTTTAATATATCGCCTAACATATTTCATAAGCGGTTGCTCAATATACTTCCTGCCCGGGGTCATGCCATCAACCGAAGGCTTACCCCGTGTAATCCTTCCGGGCGTGTAAACTTCTTCATGCCGCCTGCGTGCATACGGCAACCCTCTGAATCCCATGGTGCCGACTATTTCATCACGCCTGCGAACTGTAGGATCTTTGGTGCCAGACCCTTCAAGATCGCCCGTAAGTTTCGGAGCCAAGCGCATGGAGGTTGACAGTAAATGCTCTGTCGATTCATCAACCGCCCTTTCCAATTCATCTAAAGCCAGCCTCTCTGCCCTGTCGAACGCCTGCCTAACTGCGTCAATCCCTTCAAATCTCATTTCTATCATTACTTGCACCACCACTATTCAGGCATTGATTCGACATACACTTTGCGATGCCCTATGTCTCCATAAACCGTTGGCGGAGTACCTACATTCAAAACCCTGTATGTCCTGCCCAAGTAAACAAAAACGTCATTCTCCTGAGGGTCTATGGTCAACGGAGTTTTTACATCCGCCTCACTTATGCGATCTTCTCCACTAGCCGTGCTAATCAACTTTTGTTTAGCACTCCACCAAACTTTAAGGTTAACGTCCGGCTCGTATTGCGGTTCGCCCCAACCATCAGTTCCAAGGTATTTGCGGAAAATAACAGGCTGGTTAAATGCCCAATCTATATACATCACCTGAGCCTCCCAAATCTCCTATGAACATACCCGTCAAGCACGGCAATCGCATCTGGAGAAATTACTTTGCCCGGTTTTTCATCATAATACCACTCAGAAGCTCCTTCGACACCGCGTTGTTTAACCCCTGTCGCCTGAGCCTTTATCCGTTCAACATCGGAATTGTTCAGGGAAAGTAGTAACAGAATCTGCTCAGCTACCGCCGCCGCCAGCTTTGAATGTGGCGTGTCTTTGCTGTAATTTAACGTAGATATGTCCCGGGTAGCGTGTGCAAGCACCTTATCCTGCTTTGCAGACGAAGCGCTTTCCCATGATTCTGCGAATATATGACCATTAAATACTTTCTGAACTTCCGTCTTTCTTATTTGCAACATGCCACTGGTCCCCTTTTAATTCGGGAGGCAGAACTGCCTAAATTTCCGCCTCCCTATTTCACTCACACTTCAGGAGGTGTGTGACAACAAATTAGTCGATAACCTGAGCTTGGAATACCCTGTCCGCCGCCGGGAAAGTCGGTAACGCGGTTGCCGCCGCCTTGGTCCATATCATTGGAGGCTCATTTTCATGGGTTACATTCGCGTAAATACCTGATACTGCACGCGCTTCAACTTCAACATCAAGCATAGCTTCTGCAGTCGGTCCCATCAACGTATCCCCAAGTTTATCACCGGGAAGCAGGACGAACCTATTAGCCGGGAAGAAGCGGTTGGTCGTGAAAGTCCCGTCTTCAGCCTGCACACGATACCGCTTGTTATAGAAACCTACCTGCGGAAGATCCATGGTTTGAAGCAGATTATTAATTTCTGTCATTGTTACCGGTCGGTTATCTGCTGTCGGTCCCCAGATAGCATCGCGGATAGTCTGGTCAGCAAGCATAAACGCCCTGACCGTGTTGGAAGTAAGCGCTCTTGTCGGTCGCACTCCCGTAGCATCCTCTACAGTGTCAGTCCAAGTCTGAATATCCCCGAGAATGTCGCGGGTTGCCTCTTCACTCCAACGATCACCGAAAGTCAGCGTAGTCTGCTGAGCGCCGGGAACACCGTAGTTGACATTCAGGATAACACCGTTTTCATCAAGCTGTATAACTCCCATCGCCAGTGCTGTCATGCGCAGAGCTTCGATCCGGGTATATACTGCGTTGACCATGTTGTCGATGTCATTGTAGAGGTCATTACGAACCCTCTCAACATCGCCCGCACCTTCACGCCTGAGAGCCAGCAAATTGCGCTCATCAAGGTAAATCTTGCGCTTAATCGGAGGAATTTCGCCAGAGATTTTAGCAACGCCTTCCCTGCTTCCGATCTGCGCTTCCGCGCCGTAAGCTTGCACAGACGCAGACACATTGGTAGTGTTCTGGTCCTGCCAGTATTCGAAGCTCAACTCATTGGTTGAAAGCTCCGGAAAAAACAGAGGACCTATGTTCCCCTCTTCCGGAATACTTCGAGCATAGGCAAGAACCCTTTTAGTCGTAAACTCTTTCAGTAAGGGGTGCATCTATTTTCAACTCCTTATTTTTACTTTTATCCCTGCCCTACTTCATAAGTATCTTAATGTGAGGCATGGCGGCACGCGCCGTTGCATCCATGTAAGGCAGACGATTCTCAATCACTCTACCACCGCAGTAACCAACAGAAACGGCATTGCCTCCTGAGAGGTCAACATCTTCCATCAACAGCACGACATCGTTAGCGGCGGCGATATTTTCTGTTACTGCATCAGCGCCACCAGCGAGGTTTTCAAAGTCGTCCATTGCCTCCATCACACCTGAGCCGTCGGTCGCATCAGGATGAACTTCAGCAGTGACCAATGCCGCCGCGGCAGCTTCACCGTTAATAGCAGCAAAAACTTCAGCTGCAGTGGAAACCAAAGCATCCGCCCCGTCAGTTTCCAGCGAAACTTCGATGCTGTTACCCACTACATTAACAGACAACCCCGAAGATGTAGCTTCCGGATCCGTCAACTTAATATTGATGTCA
>PWOH01000124.1 GCA_003557505.1 Mollicutes bacterium
GGTGAACCTTTAAGGCAAATCATTAAAGAACGACGTATTAAAGTATTGTTTCAACCGATATATGATTTTAAAACCAATACTATTATCGGCCATGAGGGATTGATTCGTGGCTTAGATAATGCGGGGAAAATGATAAATCCTCAAACTATGTTTGAAGATGCCAAACGCCTTGATTTACTGTTCAATCTTGATAAACTAGCACGTGAAGAAGTTATTAAAGCCTATGCAGAACGGCTGAAAAAAGGGTTATTGTTCGTGAATTTTATTCCGACATCCATCTATGACCCCAATAAATGTCTGCGTTCGACAAACGCTGTGATTGAAAAATATGGCATTGAGTCCAGTTCTATTATTTTTGAAGTTGTTGAAACAGAAAAAATTTATGATTTTGACCATTTGAATTACATCTTGGAATTCTACCGTGATAAAGGTTATAACACCGCACTTGATGATATTGGCAGTGGCTATGCCAATGGGGAAACGTTGATGAAACTTCGCCCGAATATCATTAAAATAGATGCCTCTATTATTCGCAACATCCACCAATCTGAAAGCCAACAAAAAGAGTTGAAGCACTATCTATCCCTTGCCAATAAATATCAAATCAAAGTATTGGCAGAAGGCGTTGAAACACAAGAGGAAGTCACGTACTTAAAAACACAACCTATCGATTACATTCAAGGATATTACTACGCAAAACCCTCGTAAATTGAGGGTTTTATTATTTACAAAAGAAAAAACCTCCCCTTAGCGTAATGATTAAAGTGAGGAGGTTATACTATGAAAAAAATTATGATTTGTGTCATTTTAATGATTTTTTGGGTGTCATCAAGCAATACAATTAGTGCCGGAGAGTACTTAACCTATGAAGATATTGCGTTCGAAAAACGCAATGCAAAACTACTAAGGGATTTCAGCACGTATGATTACAACAGACTCTACAGTCAACTGTCTGGACGTCGCTTTTTTGGATGGCGAACGGTAGAGAACTTAAGCAATGAACCCGTCTCGTTTAAAAAAGAAACTTTGTATGTGATTGTTAATGAAGGGCAAACGCCAATCCGACAAAATTTTACGTTCAAACAATCCCAGCAAACCACCCGTCAGGTTTCGGCCAGTGGATCGATTGGGCTTGATCTCAGTGGTGAAATACGTGGTTTCAATGCTGGGTTAGACTCACAATTAAATACATCAATCACATCAGAACGATCCACTATGATTGAAGAAAATGTCGATATTCACATTCAGGTCGATCCCATGACTGAATTACGGGTTGAAATTTATGGGGAAGGCTTAATATCCAATGGTGTGGGGAAACAGTATCGTTTTTTTAGAAACACCCGTAGTGGTGGGTGGGAAGTCTTTTTACTGCAAACGGAGTATTATTCCATTATCAAGGAGGCGATGGAATGATACGCTGGGTTATCATGATAGGCAGTATTGTAATGGTGATTGGATATATTGCTGTGACGCATAACCGATTAAAAAGTGATGATTTGATTATGTTGACGGTTCCAAGAGTGCACAGTTATTTAAGCACTGAATCCTATAAGATCTTCGATGTGGATTTTATTATCAGTGACCCAGATGCAATTTATACATTAGAAGAGGCATATGAATCATTCACCCTAATAACGGGGGAGCAAGAATTATCTTTACAGTTAAAAGCATTAAACCCTCGTGGCAGCACGAAAATGAACGGACAAACGATGTATCAGTTTGTGTTGACGCTGCGCATTCCAATTCATACAGATAATATCAGTTTGAAAGACGAACAAGCAATAATGAAAGCCGCTTTAACAAATCAGGAAACTATAACATTTGATTTAGGTAGTTTTGCGTATCATGTAATAAATCCAAAAGACAGTCAACTTTCCCTTAATCATGTGCATAACATCGCAGGGCAACACAATGTTGGTGTTACCTCAGAAGGTATGATGATAGCATTTGAAAACAACTATGATGATACAGTAATGATTGAATCGATTACGTTACTTAATGATGCAGTGACAATCGACAATCACTTAATCACCTCATCAGATGCAACGTTCTCCCTTGATCTCAAAATAGAGACATTAATCGATGAAACAAACATCGGCGAAGCGATAATTCGTCCAGGTGAAAGTGAACAGTTTGCGGTAAAGTTTCACTTTAATAATCCTACTTTGTTATACCGGTATCCCATTGTCATTGATTACCGTGTGAACGACACTGTCAAACAATATGTCATTGAAGATTTTTTATTTATTAACACTAATCCCTACACCGAAAAAAACGCTCCATTATTCAAGGATGTAATCATCGATGATTGAAATCGAACGTTTTATCAAACAATATAAAAATGAGTCTATTACGTTGCAAAACCTTGTTTTTAAACATGGCATCACATTATTGCGAGGTGGAAATGGTAGTGGGAAATCAACGTTACTAAAAGCTTTGGCAGGGTTAATTTCATCCAATATCACACCTCTGAATGTTGGATATATGAGCGAACGTCCTACCTTTCCGCCTTACATGAGCGGGTTAAAGTATTTAGAATCTGTTCAGGCTATGAGTCCAAATCCGCATCAATCGCCTCGAAGACTATTAGAACAGTTTGGTCTTTCTCCTTATCAACACAACCGAGTGAAAACCTATTCTAAAGGCATGCGTCAAAAACTGGCTTTCTGTGAATTGTTGATGGAGAAAAAAACAATTTATTTATTGGATGAGCCCTTCAATGGACTGGATTCACAAAGTCTTGAAACAACGATTCAAATCGTGGAAAATCTTGATGCCATCGTCATTATCGCTTTACACGAACCAGTTCAATTAAGTGTTCCTTACGAGGAAGTGAGAATATGCAAGGCATCATCATAAATTTAATCTATCGCTTGTTTACGTTCAAAGCTTTGGTTTTCGTTGGGATAATGGTCGTATTTAACGTTGTGTTGAATGGGTATTATATGAATGTAAGTGAAGCAAGAATCAATGTTTTAAGTGATGCAACATTGCATGCGCATACCTATTTTTATGAATCACTGTTTTTTTTAAAAATTACTATGATGTTAATGATTATGGTGTTTAGTTATTTGCTATTTTCTGACAAACGTTTGGATATAGTCATGATCATGCGAAGAAAAAGAGAAGTTATCTATTGCTTTAAAAATATTATCATTGTGGTTATAACAGCCATTATTATCTCATTTTGCATGGTTAATATGCTATTTATATATAGTATGACCGATTATTATGATGGATTGGATATCTCAATACTGGTCTATGCTCAATGGGGCGTGATTATCATATACTATACTACACTAAACACCTTAGTAATGACATATAGACCAAGTTTATATGCTGGTATATGTGTGCTGTTAGCCTTTTTAATGAGTGAAATTCTTTTAGGCTTCAACAAAATGCCCACAACTCTCAATGGTTTATTACAAGCTTATACGATGTTTTTTCCTTCTATACAGCCCTACCAAGGCCATCTTGTTTTTAGTGTATATTGGGTCTTTGTGATGGTCTTAATTGTGGTCTATACTAGTATTGGACTCATGATTCAACGTCATATTGAATATTAAAATAGACCAATTTTTGTTTCAAAAATGTAATATGTAATGTTATAATATTTTCGTACACACTGCGAAATGCTCGCAACTTGTTTGCGGGCTTTTCATTTACAACAAAGGATTAGGGGGAAAAATATGTGTGGTATTGTAGGGTATCTTGGGAAAGATAACGCCAAAGAAATTGTTTTAAATGGATTGAAACGTTTAGAGTATCGTGGGTATGATTCAGCGGGGATGTCACTCTTTGATGAATCATCACATAAATTTGTTAATTTCAAAGAAAAAGGCCGTATTAAAATTCTAGAGGAAAGCTTGACGCTTGACCACTCATCGATGGGCATTGGCCATACACGCTGGGCAACCCACGGTAGAGTCAATCGTGAAAATGCACATCCACATACTAGTGAAGACGGGCGCTTTACCATTGTTCATAATGGCGTCATTGATAATCATAATAAATTAAAGAAGCTATATTTTGAAAATCATACATTTAAAAGTGAAACCGATACAGAAGTCATTTGTGAATTGATTGCGCTTTACGCTCAAAAAATGCCTTCAACCGATGCAATTCGGAAAGTATTGAAAATGTTACATGGATCCTATGCCTTGTTAGTCATTGATCATGATGATCCTAATACACTTTATGCGGCGAAATTTAAAAGCCCGCTACTAATTGGAAAAAGTGATAACGGAATGGTTATTGGATCAGATATGATGGCGCTTGTTGGGACGGCAGATAATTATCTCGCACTGGATGACGAGACTTTTTTGCGTGTTACCAAAAATAACTTCACACTTTATGATTTAGACGGTGAGGTTCTTCCTTACCAGATGAGTCCCTTAGATATCGATGATTTCTCTAGTGAAAAAGGTGAGTTTGATCATTACATGCTAAAAGAGATTCATGAACAACCGGCGGTATTACGTCGTATTATATCTAAATATTTTAATGATACCACCATTCATATCGATGACGAGATAATTAATACGATTAAATCTCATGATCGTATTCATATTTTAGCGGCAGGGACGTCTATGCATGCTGGGTTAATCGGAAAAGGATTACTGGAAAGTTTTTCCAATATTCCTACAGAAGTTCATATTGCTTCAGAGTTTGCCTATCAACAACCATTGCTGGGGGAGAAACCATTCTTTATTCTCATTTCACAAAGTGGCGAGACAGCTGATTTAAGAGCGTGCCTTGTCAATCTTAAAAAAGCGCAACACAAAGTCTTAACCATTACCAATGTGCGTACCTCCACGTTGGCACGAGAAGCGGACTTTGCTTTAGAATTACATGCTGGTCCAGAAATAGCGGTAGCTTCAACCAAAGCCTATACGGCTCAGATCGCCGTATTAAGCATATTGGCCTACGCGCTTTCGAACCAGTCGTTTGATTTGAAACGTGAACTTTCTGAGACCGCACAAGCGATGGAACATTTCCTTGATAAATATGAAGTAATGGAGAAATTTGCGAAAGACTACCTGCAAAAACCGAACTGTTTTTACATTGGTCGAGGCAGTGATTATTATGTCGGCCTTGAAGCGGCGCTTAAACTTAAAGAAATCTCCTATATTCAAACTGAAGGCTTTGCGGCAGGAGAACTTAAACACGGGACCATTGCTTTAATTGAAGAAGGCACACCAGTAATTGCGATTATTTCCAATGATAAAACTGCAGAAAATACCCGCTCAAATTTATCAGAAGTAAAAAGTCGTGGCGCAAAAACACTCACTATCACTTTTGAAAGTCTTAAAGAAAATGGTGATGAGATTGTACTTGATAATATTAATCCATCACTTTCACCGTTACTCACGGTTATTCCGACACAGTTAATTGCATATTATGCAGCGCTTCATAGAGGTCATGACATTGATAAGCCTCGTAATCTTGCAAAAAGTGTCACTGTGGAGTAAATTAGATAAACATAAGATGTGTTAGAATAAAATAAGTACACTGCATCGAATGAAGGAGGAATCTGTGCATGGGAAAATATTTTGGTACGGACGGCGTTAGGGGTGTCGCTGGAAAAACATTGACCAGTGATATGGCCGTAAAAATTGGACAAAGCTTGAAAAAAACATTTAATGCTCAGTCAGTTGTGATTGGGCAAGACACACGTGAAAGTTCTAATCTACTGGCATTGAGCGTTGCGGTAGGTGCAATGCAAAGTGGGATTGAGGTGTATTTTGCGGATGTTGTTTCTACCCCAATGATTGCTTATTATTCTAAAGTTAAAGAAACGATTGGCATTATGGTTACTGCCTCACATAATCCTTATAAGGATAATGGGATTAAAGTTTTTAATCGTGGCTATAAAATGAACGCAGAAGAAGAAAAAATCGTCGAAGGGTTTATGGATGATGCCTTTGCTCTTGATGTCCAATCTTTTGGTCAGTTTCACCGTAGTGATGATGTTTTAAACACTTACAAAAGTCTTTATGAAGCACTTGGAGATGAAAAAGCCAATCTAAGTGTTTGTATCGATACTGCCAATGGTGCGACCAGTGCCATGGCCAAAGAGGTCCTTGGATCACGAGTTGATGAACTTCATGTCATTCATGACACACCGGATGGTCGTAACATTAATGAAAATTGTGGCTCGACACATTTGGATGATTTAATTGCGGCAACCCGCGAAAATAAATGCGATGTTGGTTTTGCGTTTGATGGTGATGGTGACCGCGTATTGGCCGTTGATCATAACGGGAAAATATATGATGGCGATTTTTTGGTCTACATCATCGCCATGCACCTTAAAGAAATCAATCAACTTAATAAAAACACCGTGGTCTTGACAAAAATGAGTAATCCTGGGATTGTGAAGGCTTTTAAAGACCACGACATCAAAGTTATCAGAACAGATGTCGGCGACAAGTACGTAACCGCTGAATTGTTTAAGCAAGATTATTCATTGGGGGGAGAAAACTCCGGACACATCATATTAAAAGATTTATTGCAAACGGGTGATGGTGTCTTGATCGCGGCTCAAGTGCTCAAGATTTTGCAAACAAAAAAACAACCTTTAAGCGCATTAGTCGACGCTGTCAACTTCTATCCCCAGAAAATGGTTAATATAAAAGATGTTGATAAATCCGTTGTTGATCACAAAGCAGTTAAAGCTGTCATCAAGCAAGCCCAAAAAACGCTTGGAACGGATTCTTTATTACTCGTTAGACCTTCTGGGACTGAACCACTTGTAAGAGTAACGGTATCGCACCCTGATGAGACGGTTGTAGATACAGTACTAAAAGATATTCAGACAACCATTATTGAGTTTGGACGTGAAAACAATGCCTAATTATGCGATGATTCTTGCAGCGGGGAAAGGCACACGCATGCAAACAAAACTGCCAAAGTGTGCATTCCCGATATTGAAAAAACCAATGATTGAATACATTGTCGAGCATGTTGAAGCTTCTTGCATCGATGAAACGATTGCAGTTGTGGGGCACGAACGTAAAGTAATTATGGACTTACTGGGTAATCGTGTCCAATATGCTATCCAGGAACAACAACTTGGAACAGGACATGCCGCCTTAATGACCAAGGAATTACTTGAAGACAAAGAAGGAACCACACTGATATTACTTGGTGACATGCCACTCATTAATGTTGATATTATCAATAAGATTTTGGAATCGCACGATAAAATGAACAACGACTTAACTGTCGTAACCGCTAACTTTGATGACCCGGAAGGTTATGGTCGCATTTTACGTGATAACTACGGTCGTATTCGTGCCATTCGAGAAGATAAAAACGCTACGGAAGCAGAAAAGAAAACAAAAGAGATCAACACTGGTGTATATGCAGTAAATAATAAATTACTCTTTGAAATGCTTGGCAAAATAGAACGTGATCCCTTGAAAAAAGAATATTATTTGACAGATATCGTCGAGTTGATGGCAGATACGCACAGTGTTGGAACCTTTACAATTCGTGACCCTAAACATGTTATGGGTGTTAATGACCTTTATGCGGTCTCACAAGCGGAGAAGATTTTACGTGATGACATCAACCGTGAACTGATGTTAAATGGTGTCTCAATGATTAACCCTGAAACCATTACCATCGGACACAACGTAAAAATAGAAGGCAATGTTACCATCAATCCGAATACAACCATCACCGGTTCATCGATTATTTCTGAAGGGGCCGTTATCGGGCCAAATACTGAAATACACAACGGTGTGATTCATGAAAACGTTCATGTTAAACATTCCTTGATTTACGACAGTGAAGTCCATGAACGCACTTCCATCGGACCTTTCGCTCATCTTCGAAATAACGCCAATATTGGTCGCGATAACCGTGTTGGAAACTTTGTGGAAATTAAAAAAAGTACGACAGGATCGAATACAAAGATGTCACACCTTGCTTACATCGGTGATACCGAATGTGGCAACAATGTCAACTTCGGCAGTGGCTCAGTCACCGTCAATTATGATGGCGTTAACAAACATAAAACCTATATTGGCAATGACGTTTTCATTGGGTGTAACACCAATTTAATCGCCCCAATACGCATTGAAGACAATGTCTTTATTGCTGCAGGATCAACCGTAACCAAAGATATTCCTAAAGGCGCAATGGCCATCGCACGCGGTCGACAAATTAACAAAGAAGACTATTCGAAAAACTTAATCAAACCTAAACCAAACAACAAGTAAAAAAGATTTGACAATGCTAGAACATGTGCTATAATATACAAGTTGAAAAACAAATATTGGTGGAAAGAAGAGTACCCACTCTCACCTGATCGAACAATCGATAGGTTGACGCTACAAGAAGACTAATAATCTTTCAGTGTGGGTACATTTATGTACGCACACTTTTTTCTTGTTTCCCCAAAACTCTAGGAGGTGACAGATATTAAAAGAAAGCCTGAAAAGAAAAAAGGCGAAGGTATCCTAAATGAGGATATTCGTGCCAGAGAAGTCATGGTCATTACCGACCAAGGTGAACAACTCGGTGTCAAAAGTAAAAACGAAGCAATAGAGCTTGCGTATGCGCGTGATCTTGATCTTGTGGTCGTAGCCCCAGGTGCAAAACCGCCGGTTGCGAAATTCATGGACTACAACAAGTATCGTTATGAACAACAAAAGAAAGCCCGTGAAGCAAAGAAAAAACAAAACGTCATGCAACTTAAAGAACTTAGACTTTCACCAAAAATCGAAAAACATGATTTCGACACCAAGCTGAAAAAAGGACGTAAGTTCCTTGAAGACGGCGATAAACTGAAACTATCAATCCGTTTCAGAGGACGTGAAATGGCACACACCGACCAAGGCCGCAAAGTATTAATGGACTTCGCGACAAAATGCCAAGATCTCGGTGATATAGAATCACGTCCAAAACAGGATGGTCGTACAATGATTATGACTTTAAGTCCTAAAAAAGAAAATTAAAGGAGGAACTTCTCATGCCTAAGCAAAAAACACACTCAGGAACCGCCAAGCGTGTCCGCAAAACCGGAACAGGCAAACTTAAAGTTTCCCGCGCGAACAGAAACCACTTGAAAGGCAATAAATCTAAAAAAGCCATTCGTAATAACCGTAAGGCTGGTTTAGTCTCCGCAAGTGATGAACAACGTATCAAACAACAAATTTCTCAAATTAAATAATAATGAATTCTAACAAGGAGGTATACCCATGCCAAGAGTAAAAGTAGGAACATTGGCTCGCAGACGTCGTAAAAGAACGTTAAAACTTGCAAAAGGATATTTCGGGTCAAAACATATTTTATATAAAACCGCCCATGAACAGGTGATGAAATCACTTGCTTATTCATATCGCGATCGTAAAAAACGTAAGAGTAACTTTAGAAAATTATGGATCAGCCGTATCAATGCTGCCGCACGTTTAAACGGAATGTCATATTCACGTATGATTAACGGTCTTAAACTTGCAGGAGTAGAAGTAAACCGTAAAATGTTAGCAGATATAGCTGTTCATGACGAAGCAGGTTTCAAAGGTCTTTGTGAAACTGCTCAAAAAGGATTAAACGGTGAGGTGAAAGCTTCACAATCTGCACCAAAAACTGCTAAAAAACAATCAGCAAATCAAGATCTCTCAGACATGACTGTTGATGAGTTAAAAGCCCTTTGTAAAGACCGCGACATTACAGGATATTCAAGCATGAAAAAAGCGGAACTTATTGAAGTATTAAGTAAATAATTCAAAAACACCTTCACGTAAGGTGTTTTTTTATACGTTAAAAACAATTTATGGAAATATAATGATGCAATCTTCCAATAAAAACGCTTGTATGCTATAATTTTATAAGGTGATTTCATGGACAAAATAAAACAATATCAGTACCCAATGTATTTATCACTACTCGCAATCCTTGCCGTTTTAGGAAATCTTATCAATTTACCTACCATCATCCTTGGTAGTTTTTTCGTCATGGCCTTGGCTCTAGTTTACTTTAAACAAGAGGTGCTTTATTTTTTACCTTTATTAGTTTTCGCACCATTTGTCGTAAGTGGAAACCCTGCCTTACGTGAATATCTCTTGCCGTATTTCATCACCATGAGTGTGGTTTTGCTGATTGATTTATTTAAACATAGACAATTTAAACATATTGGCTCATTGGGGTTAGCATTATTGTTGCTATTGGATGCTGCTGCCTTATCGTTGCTTAACGCGCCATCTTTTTTGATTGGTTTACAGGGGCTTTTGATCTTGTTTAGTGGTTTTTTGGTCTATTTTTACTTAATTAATACCCTTCAACCCAACGAATTATTGCTAAGTAATGTTGCTTGGTTATTTGTTATACTGTCCGGTGTGATTTTTATTCAAATATTTATTCAACTTTATCAATCCGATTTATCATTGTTTCAAGCGATGATAAAAAGAGATGTTAATTTACGTTGGATTCATGTGAATGATGTGCTTGCTATTAATCTCATGGCTATTCCATTAAGCGGGTATTTAATGCACCGTGCACCGTTTAAATTACCATATATGGTCATTATGTTTTTAATTTATGTTCCTTTTATGTTTGTACTGGCACCTATTAGCCTTTTTAGTGGGGCTATTTTGATTGTGCTCTCAGCGCTCTATGTTGTTATAAAAGCGAATAATATTAAACGTGTGTTGATCGAAGGTACTCTTTTTGTTGCGCTTGGCGCACTAGGTCTATACTTGATTAATATGCGTTATGACAGTGTTATATGGCGTATTTATGATTATGTAATCTCGATTGACAGGGGCCATTTATCAGCATTAGTGGAGACATTTAGAATTGGCATTAGAATGTTTCGTTCGAACCCAATCATTGGTTCTGGTGGTATTAGTGCTTCCATTGCCTTGTTAGAAGAAGGCTTGAATATAACCCATTACCGTAATGTCTTTATTCAAACACTCACCCTGGGAACGCTAGGATTTCTAGCGTTTGTCTATCTGCAATATCGCAAAATCAAACTGATCTTAAAAACTGAAAAAGCGATGCGCTATTTTGCGCTCAGTTTATTATTTGTTGTGATTATTATCCACGGCTCATTCGAACCAATGTATTATCAATACTTGTTTATTAGTGGGTTCTTCCTTGTACTGGCGGCGTTAGAAGTTAATGTCAAAGCTGCCCTAAAATAACCGTTAACATTTCATGACATATCGTGTATACTATGATGTTACATGATTTTATCTGGAGGCCAATATGAAAAAAATATTATCAATTTCACTTTTAGTGCTTACTGCTGTTATTTTAAACGGGTGTTCATCAACCAATACAGTCATGGTTTATAATCCATACGAAGATGTGGATTGGGATTCAATTCAACAATCCCGTGCGTCTCTGCATAATCATTCAACGTATTCGGACGGTTCATATGAACCGCATGAAGTCGTGGATTATTACAAGGAACTAGGATTTAATGTTCTGGCGTTAACTGATCATGACCGCGACACTGAACCGTTAATTGCCTATCCGTGGACAGAATTTTCGACATTTCGCGATCACTATGAAAATCGTGATCCCGATGCTCTCAATATGATTTCTATCCCGGGCGTAGAATATTCTCACCATCATCATCTTACGGCACTATTTACCGATTATCTGCCAGGAAGAGATTATGACGAAGATGATTTAATTAATCATGTTAATTCAACCGAAGAAGGGGTAATATGGTTTGCGCATCCCGGACGGTATTGGAGTGCTTTTGATGAATACGAAGAAGGTGAAAAATTCTCACCTGAATGGTATTTGAATTTTTTCAATGATTATCCACTTGAATCCTTGTTAGGCATTGAAATATTTTCCCAACGTGACCGTCACGAATATGATCGCGTGCTTTGGGATACCCTTTTAACAGAAACGATGCCTGAGCGACCAATTTTTGGGTTTGGTGTTGATGATTTTCATGGCTCATATGCGGGTTATTCATTTAATGATCATTTAGTGTATGATTTAATGGATAAGGCGGAATTCCGTGAAAGCTTAATTAAAGGACAATTCTTTGCAGTTAGTCGCATTGAACAAGATGCCGCAGTCCCAACCATTGAAAAAATTATTGTCGATGAAGAAAATAAAACGATTGAAATCATTGCCAGTGGTTATGATCGCATCCACTGGGTTAGCGGAATAACTGACGATGGTTATCACAGTAACATTGTTGGTGAGGGCAATGTATTTGATTACTCGAATTTTGACCTTTCTTATGTTCGTGCGGAAGTCATTGCCGGTCGCGAAGGCTCAGCCTTTTTAAGACAAACGCATACCCAACCATTCGGTTTCATCCAAGAAGACTAAGAAAAAAGCCAATCATCCTTATTCAAGATGATTGGTTTTTTTAATGCGTGGTTTTTTCTCACGAATAATGCAAGCCCCGTTTTCATCGACTTCCTCACACCGAATGAGTGAGTGTCTTAAGCCAAAAGGTCCGAATAACTCATAAATCAATGTCCCGGCTATCACAACAAGAATCAACAAACTCCCTTGTACTGGATCACTGAGTCTCGTACGGGCATAGAAAGCGAGTCCAATGGCGGCTTGTGCTTGTGGGAGTAAACAAAATCCTAAATACTTCTTAATATTTTTTGATGATTTAGCAAGAAAACCACCGAAATACGATCCTATAAGTTTCCCAGCAATTCTGAATAGAATGTAGACCGTTGAATAAAGAAGAAAAGCACGCAGTGGGACATTACTGCTTTGGTTCGCAATTAAAAAGACAATCTCTGCCCCCACAACAGTGAAAAAAGCTATTATTACTGGTGGTGAAAACAAATCGAGCATCCCTTCGGTTTCATGCTTAGCTAATTTACTTGATGTATTGGTAAATGTTATCCCCACAACCATTGGTAATAAAACAGGAGAAAGATGGACATGGACACCGAAGAAATAAAAGCCACGATTGGCTAAAGACAAGGCGATCATAATAGCGACAAAGACACTGACAAAAACAACTAAGTCTTTATCGACATCTTCATAATCGAGTTTTTTGATAATAAATCTTAAAACAAGACCAATCCCTATGCCGATCAGTAATGAAAACACTAACTCATAAATAGGTCCATGAATTAAATTTAAAACAGTAGGTGCAATCCCAGAATCAATCCCCACAGCATAAGACAACGCCAATCCGAATAAAATGATCGCAAAGGCATCCTCTACACCATGCAGCGGCACTAAAGTGTTGGTAAGGTCACCTTTTGTTTTATAGCGTTTGGTTAAAAACAAAATAGGGCCAGGTTCTGTGGCAATTGCGATTGTTCCAAGCAATAAAGCGATATGAAAATCCATTCTAAATATCACTAAACCAATAGTAGTAAAAGCAAATGCGAAAAGTGCTTGGGTGATCGTAACAATTAATACTTCATTCCGTCGCTTCCAAATTTTTTTAATGTCTAGCTCGAGTCCGATACTCAATGCAATAAACCCTAAGGCAAATTTAGTGAAATACATAAACAAATCCAATAAGCCATCATGATTTAAAAAAGTTAACACTAGTCCAAAACAGATACCCACAATCAAATACCCAGAAATATTAGGGATGTGGTAACGCTCAGCAAAGCGCCCAACAATCATGCCTGTTAAAATCATTGCGGCTAAAATCAAAATGACATCATAACTTTGTAATGTTGTCGAATTTAATATACTATCCACCATACACCTCACATCACCAAATTGTAATACAACTATCTATATCATATCATAAAAATTAAAATTTACGACTTAAATTTAGCGACGATGTTGTCCTTGATCAATAAGCAATTTTCTAGCCTTCTGCCAGGCCTTCGTTTCTCGTATATTCAGTTTTTCGTTTGCGTATTTAAAATCGTTTTTACGTTTAATTTCTTTTAAATCTTCTTCCAAAATCTCGTATTTTTCGGTTGTTACAAGTTTAAAACTATCGAGTTCAGGGTTTTTTCTACGTTTCATTAGTTGTAACATTGCTTTATAATGTGTCATGCATAGTAATCCCTCATCTTGGTATGCATCTTTAAATTCGTCCTCACGGTACGCTTTTTCAAACAAATTTAGATAAATAGTTTCACTAGCATTTTCCCCTTCACAAAGCATACATGGTTTATGATTTTTATCTTTGCGTTGATAGGCATTTTGTTTTAAACGCTTGAGTTCAACTTCCAAAAGATGCGCATAAACAATCGCATGATTAAGGGCATCGCCTTGTTCATAAAACTTTTCAGTGTGAAACGCGCAAAAACCTTTAGCATCTATGAAGTTTTTCCGAAAGTCAACATCACTGACATGTTGATATTGTAAAACACTAATTTTTTGGTCGGTCCGTTTTTTGATTAATGAACAAATCGGACAAACTCTCTTTTGCATGCCTTTGACTATATCATGCCATGTATGATTTTTAACCATGGTCCTCACTCCTTCATGACTCGCGCTTATTGTACGGAATATCGGTGATGTTGTCAATTGGATTTGTGATGCTTTGGTGGATGGTTATGTGTTTTTTGCATGATGGTTTGCATATCAAGCGAAACAACGCTGATTAATTGACAGCCCTATATATAGCGCTTATAATATAAGTGTAATCTGGTTGCAGGGAAATCACTCACGTGCGACCCCAACTTATCATATAAGGAGCCGAGGTTCTCCCTGTGTTGAACGCCTACGATATTTGTAGGAATCCTAATGGAAAGAACAAGAGGCTACCCCCATAGTAGAATTCCGGTTCTGCAATCGAGTGATTTCCCTTCAGCCAGATTACTTTTTTATGGAATTTACTTGTTATTTAGCGGTCCACACCATATAATTAAAATATCATTATGTAGAAAGAGGGATGTTTGTGAAGAATAAATTTTTTAGTACTGTCTATATGTACAATTGGTTTGTTAAACTAATAGGTGCCGCGCTTTTAGTTGCGCTGGCAATCTCACTTTATTTCGCAGATTTAGAACACCTCATTGAAGCCTTTGTTGGTATATTTATTTTAGTTTATGCAATTGTAAGACTTGTGCCTTTTGTGAGAAGCCAAAAAAGTGACTTGATTAAAACCATTAATATCATCGAAATCACTTTAAATATATTGGTCGCTGCCATTTTTATCATTGGTGCCTTTGCGATTGAGGGTGGTTTAGGCGCATTCTTCGGATATTTGTTGGGCGCTTTCTTAGTTGCCAGAGGGATGGTCCATTTTTATGGGATTTCCTATGGTGCTGAAAAAGGCGATCATTTAACTTATTTCTTTCATGTCGCTACACTGATTGCCGGAACCTTGATTCTATATCGTGGCTTTACGGCAGAAGACCTAATTATCTTATTAATCATCTTAGCACTTGGGTCAAGCGGATATCTTGGTGTTGAATCTTACAATGGTTACAATCGTTATCGTAAGCATAAAAACATGGATATTTCCAAAGAAAAAAGCATCCAAGACGAAGTTCCTAAAGGCATTGATGCACCAAGTAAGCGCGATGAAGAAATTGAAAGAGATCGCGACCAACCGGTGAGTTAACTTATATTAATTTAAGGCGTATCGTTTTATGATACGTCTTTTTTATTGACATATGTTGTTTTTATATACTTCACAGTGTTAAAAGCGTATAATTAATTAGAGGTGAGGCCATGAAGAGAGTATTTTTTGCACTTTTTGTGCTTATTTTGGCGGGGTGTCGCATCTCTGATAATCATCCGCCAGATAATATCGTAGAAACACTCAATAATTTGACGATTAACCACACACAAATGATTGCAACATCAACAAAAATCAATGGTGAAGACAGAGACTTAACAGAAATAATCGATCTAAGCAATCCCGCTTCAATCATGATTCATATTATTGAAGGGGAGATTGATTATATGTTGCTAATAACGTCACACTATATTTATGACACTAGAACGATGCATAAAACACCCCATCAATTTAATGCTTACGATTATGAAAGTCTTCATGCTATGCTTATTGTTCATACAGAGTTGATTGATTTGTCATTATTTACTCATGAAGCTGTTTTAGAGATTTATAACCAACTCGATGAACTATATTACAATCGAAGCCACACCCAATCAATGCTTCGGGGTAAAGATATGCGCTTTGTACAAGGACATAATAATGAATATTATTTGTGCGAACTAATCTATGATACAATGAACTTAAAGGAAATACATTTTAGAAAAGAAGCGGACTTTATGTCTACAAAACAGCAAAGTAACTACATTAGTGGAACACATTATTATTTCAATCAACCATTCATTGGTGAATTTCCATCACTTGAACTCTTTGAGGAAAGTTCGTAAGACCAATAAATCTTTGTCTTCCACTTGGCAAAATCTCTCAATACAAGTATAATGATTTGTGTACTACCTATGATTGAATAATAGAGGTGATTGATATGTCAGAAGATATTTGCAAATTCATTAACAAATCAGCCTTGCTTCATAAAAGAGTTATGGCTAAAATTTTGGAACGTTTTGAATTAACCTATGCCCAGTACCAAGTCCTAAAAACGATTAAGAAACACGATACTCTGTCTGCCAAAGAGATACTAGTGCACTTGGATACAGATAAGGCAACTTTATCTGGTGTTTTAGGACGATTGGAAAAGAATGGCTTGATTAAGCGTGAAAAAGACCCAAAAGATAAACGCTTGATGCATATTTCCTTGACAGCGGCTTCTATAGCCCTTTGTAGTAATGTCGAAGACATAGAAAGACAATGCGCTAATGACTTAACCAAAGGCATTAAACCTCGCGAGGTCAAAAACTTTATGAATGTGTTTGAAAAACTGATCGAAAACCAAAAAGATAAGCTTGCGGATGAAACAACGCAAGAGTAATTGGAGGTAATCATGAAAAAGTTTTTAACAGGCAATGCCGTTTTAAATCTAATTATAGGATTAGGATTTATTGTCGGTTTTTTAGTGGTTTTTTTCCTGACAGATTGGTTGGAACAATTTGTTGATATTGTTATTGCAACTTTGATCGTTGTTTTTTCCAGTTTACGGTATTTTAAAGATTACAAAAATAAAAAATCTGAAAATATATTGTTAATATTAACAGGTGAATATGCAATAGCTTTATTATTAGCCGCACTACTCATATTTGAGACGCTTAGTGTGGATGTTGCCTTAGGACTAGTTTTAGCCTTAAGAGGATTCACATATATGTTAATTATGCAACTGCTAAACAAACGTTCTAGTTTTGAAGATTTCTTAATTTATATGGGGATATTAATCCTTGGAACATATGTATTATTTTCAGGGTTCCCTTTGAACAGTTATGAAAGAAGTATTGTTTTATTAGCGGTTGGATTGGTTATTGGCGTATTTTACGCTACGGCCGGTATACAACAGCTTCAAAAATAAAAACTATTAGGAGGCACTATTTTTATGCACAAATTACTTAAGGACCTATCATTATTGAATGGGATTCCATCTCAAGAAAAACAGGTCAGAGATTACATGAAAGACGCAATGAAAAATGATGCCGATGAAATTACTTTCGATAATTTAGGAAGTATCATCGCGAAAAAAACCGGACTTAAAGACGGACCAAGAATCATGGTTGCCGGACACATGGATGAAGTTGGCTTCATGGTTACTAAAATCACCGATGAAGGGTATGTAAAATTCATTCCTGCCGGTGGATGGTGGAGTCAAGTAATGTTGGCGCAGCAACTTGAAATCACAACAGGTGAAGGCAAAAGAATTCGTGGCGTTATCGGTGCCAAAGCCCCACATATCTTAACTCCAGAAGAACGTAAAAAACCAGTAGAAATCGATGATATGTATATTGATTTAGGCGTTAAAGACAAAGAAGAAGCACAAAATCTCGGGATTCGTGTTGGTGATATGATTACGCCTTATATCGAACC
>PWOH01000064.1 GCA_003557505.1 Mollicutes bacterium
ATAAAGGCCCTTATGGGTCTTTTGCGCGTTTCAAAAGGGAAAGTATCGTATGTAAAACCTCTGCATATTGGTTATCTACCACAAAATACTGCGTCTCAGGACCGACTCTTTCCTTCGACGGTTGAAGAAGTAGTTTCTACAGGGTTAATGGGTAAGAAACGATTTCCTAAGATGTTGAGTGGTGCGGACAAACAACGGATTAAGGAAACATTGGAATATATGAAGATAGCGCATTTACAAAAAAAGCGTATCGGTGCTTTATCAGGTGGACAACAACAACGAGTGTTACTTGCAAGAGCGTTAGTCTCTAATCCCGATATTCTCATTCTTGATGAACCAACCAGTGCACTCGATCAATCAATGCGTGGCCATTTCTTCAACGTTGTTGAAGAATTGAACAAACAATATAATATGACGATTTTATTAGTTACGCATGATATAGTGACAACTGGTGATTATATCAATCGTGTGGTTTATTTGGATCAAACGCTTAAATTTGATGGCACATTTGATGAATTTTGCGAAGACCCTGAACTCTCACCCTTTGTGCATACTCATCCTCTTAAACATCGTGAAGGGTGGTGTAAGCATTGAGTTGGTTAGAAGTATTTGAAGCAATTTTCCGCTATCAGTTTATGTTAAGGGCTGTCATTGTTGGTGTTATGGTTGCGATAAGCAGTTCTTTTATTGGGTCGTTTTTAGTTCTAAAAAAGTTTTCAATGATTGGGCATGGGCTTTCTCATGTTGCATTCGCAGGTATTGCGATTGGGCTTTGGCTTGATCAATCCCCTTTGCTAGTCACTATTCCTGTTGTAGTGATTGTTTCAATCTTTATTTTGAAACTGAATCAGTCGGTACAGCTTCACGGTGATGCGGCGATTGGACTTACCGCTGCATTTGCAATGGCGCTTGGGACGATTCTTGCGAGTGTAAGTGGCGGGTTTAATGTTAATCTGTTCAGTTATTTATTTGGTTCTATCTTAGCAATCGGACAGGTTGATCTGTATTTATCTATTGCCTTCTCAATGATTGTTTTATTGACAATTGTTATCTTTTATCATGATTTATATGCGATGACGTATGATGAAGAATTCGCAAAAGTCAGTGGGGTAAAAACCGCGAATCTCAATACTTTGTTGGCGGTACTAACAGGACTGGCGGTTGTTATTGGAATTCGCGTGATTGGGACTGTTTTGATTTCATCGTTAATTATTTTCCCAACAGTCATTGCGATGCAATTTAACAAAGGCTTTAGAGGCACAATATTTTTAGCAGTGCTTTCCAGTGTGTTTACTGTTATAATGGGATTACTCATCTCCTTTAAATATGACTTGCCTTCAGGCTCTACTATTGTCATAGTTAATGGTGTGTTGTTCTTTCTAATATATCTTTATAATACTGTGCGTAAGATGACGCAAAACTAGGAGGCATTTTTTATGCTTGCGAAATATCAAAATTGGCTAAGAGACCATGGGCTCAAAGCTACGAAAAATAGAATGATGATGTTAGAAGTGCTTGATGAAGACCATAAGTTTTTATCAGCAGAAGAAATCTATCAATCATTAATAGAAAAAGCGAGTAATCTATCGCTTTCTACGGTATATCGTTCAATGGAATCATTAGTAGAAGTCGGCCTTGTCTCACCGGTTAACCTTGAGACATCCAAACAAACGCTCTATGAACTTTCCCATACTGAACATGCCCATCACTTGATTTGTATGTCTTGTCAAAAAGTCATTCATGTTCATGGGTGTCCTGTGGCTAGTTATGAAAAACAAATTGCCAAGGAACATCAGTTTACTGTCCGTGAACACAAACTGGAGTTATATGGTTATTGTCAGGAATGTAGTACGAAGTAGTATTGAACACCCACCTGGGTGTTCTTTTTCTTTACAATGAAGAGTTATGATAAAATAAAGACTACAGTATAACTGAGACTGGAGGAATCACTATGAAATCACGTGCAGCGAACAAAGTAGGAACCCTTTCAACGTTATTGATTATGTCCACCGCTTATATTGCGGTTTTTAGTAGTGTTCAAGGATTCAAAGCGATGTTACCATTAATTCAACAGGACTTTGGGATTAGTAGTGCGCAAGCGGGGCTTTACTCAACATTCTTCTTTGCAAGTGGGGTATTACTTGCGATATTTACAGGAAGAATTGTGGATACCATCGGGCCTCGAAAAGGATTAATTGGTGGGGTATTAGTCATTGCTTCACTGATGCTTATGCATACGGTTGCGCCATTATTTTCTGTGTTACTAGGACTAGCGCTACTATCAGGCGTTGGCTTTAGTGTGGTGACACCTTCCATTAATAAAGGCATCATAGAAATGGTTGATCCCTCTAAACGTGCTGTATCCAATGGCATCGTGCATGCGGGTGGTGGAATTGGTGGAATTTTAGGGTCATCCCTTTTACCATTGATAGGTGAACATTACGGGTGGAGGACTGCCTTGTTATTTTCTGCAAGTTTAGCATTTGTGATGGCTTTGTTGCTTACGAAACTATTCCATCCTGCAAGTAGTCCCGAACCCTCCGAAAAAACAACCTTTAAAGAAGATCTGGTCGTTATGATAAAAAACCCTCTGATTTGGTTGATGAGTTTAGTTGGTATTGCCATTGGTTTATCACTTGGGAATATGACTATCCATTATACATTATTCTTAACCGGTGATCTTGGCTTTCGTCCAAGTTTGGCTGGGGTAACGCTGAGTATTTTCATGGTGGGCGGTATTTTAGGAAACCCTACGTTTGGTTATATCAATGATCGTTTTTTAAATAGTAACCGTCGCATTGGTCTTTATGGATTATCGTTGATGGTAACCCTCATGTTTTTGGTGATGGCTTTTGTCGTATTGCCAGGTGATTTTTCAACCCCATTCATCATGGTTTTATCATTTGTCTTTGGATTGTTTACGTTTGCAGGCATGGGGATGATGTTTACCACACTAGGTGATATTGTTGGGGCTAAGTACATGGGCACAGGCACAGGTATCATGTTAGTCTTTACACGCTTAAGCATGGTAGTAGGACCACCGCTTATTGGTTATATCGCGGATGTCACAGGTGATTATCAAATGAGTTTCATAGTAATTGGACTCTCTGTCTTACTTTTGATGACACTATTTTATATCGGAACCTTTAAATACCGACACTTACTAAAACGTGATGCATCATGAAACGGTTTAAGAAAATCATAAAGATTTCTATTATTACAATCAGTATAGTATTGATTGTTGGTGTGATTGCATTTCTACGGTTAAACCATACAGCAAAAGATGAGATGTTTGATCATCTAGAAAATGATTATGTTGAAACCAGTGATTACTTTATGATAGATGTAGATGAATATATAGCAACTCTTGTTTATTATCCAGGAGGATTAGTCAGTGCGGAGGCTTATTTATTACAGGCCGATCTCTTAGCCCGCGAGGGTATACGCGTCATTATTCCTAAAATGCCTTTGAACTTAGCTATCCTTGATCGTTACGTTTTTACGGAAATTCATCAAGATGATGGTAAACCATGGATACTGGCAGGGCATTCCTTAGGGGGTGCGAGTGCGGCTTACGTTGCGCAGGAACATTCATCATTATTAAAAGGTTTGATTTTTTTAGCGGCTTATCCACCCAGCAGTGTTGATCTATCGACTAGCGACATACCGGTATTAAGTATTGTCGCAAGTGAGGATGGTGTCATTGACTGGGAGCGTTTTGAAGTAACTAAATCTTTACTCCCACCTGATACACAATACGTGGAAATAGAGGGTGGCAATCATGCGCAGTTCGGATTTTATGGTCCGCAACGTGGTGATTTTGAAGCAACCATTACGACTATAAAGCAACACGAACAACAAACTGCCTTAATGATAGATTTCATTCATAGCATCATCGATTAAAAAAACCATATCCGCGGATATGGTTTTTTAGTTAAAATACTCATTAATAAAATCAAATGATCCTCGTTTTAAAATATAGGTTTCGTTGTTGTAACTGATGAAAGTCTTTGATTCGGTGCTACCGATCAAAGTTAAATAGGTTTCATCATCCCAAATGATTTGATAAGCAATCCCACATACTTCAAAAGAGGTTCTAGAAAACACTTCTTTTTGAATTCGCCATGCACTTAATGTTTCTAGGATTTCTTCTAAGATAGTTTCATCGGTAATGACGATTGATTCATAAGGTGATTCAAAACATAAGGCTTCTGAATCATCGGGCGTGATGTTTCGTTTGAGTGTCATGGAAGAAGGGGATTGCTCAAAGGGTATAGCAATACTGCAAGCAGTGAGAAGCAATACCAGAAAAAACGCTAAAATAAAAATCTTCATCAGCATCTTCACCTTTAATATAAATATGATACCGCTTCTTTGTAAATATCTTTAGCAATTTCCAATCAAATACATATTCATATGATTAAAGTGTATAACTTTTCACAGCGATTATCCTATGATATTATATTTGTACAAATGTTGATATGGAATTTAGCGGACAATTCTCTTGATAATGAACAATCATTTTTAGTGTAAACTAATCCTTTTCAATCGATGTTTGTGTTTTTATTTCGCTGTCAAGTCAATCAAGTTAACAGATTTATACCCCTTATCTAAGCGCTATTTTATGAGGCTATCTTAATACCATTGTAGCATTAAAATAAATGCGATAAAAAATCAGATAAAAGTGTTGACTTATATTCTTGAAAGTTATATACTCTTTATTGCGGGCCAAGGAAATCAACAAATTGGAACCGTAACCAAAGCGTTTAACAAAGCGAAAAAACCCTAAAAAAACTATTGACAACCACCATGGTTTCGTAGTAAATTATAGGAGCGCTTAAAAACG
>PWOH01000082.1 GCA_003557505.1 Mollicutes bacterium
ATTAAAGAGGGTTTCGACCCTCTTTTTTATTATAAGTACTATTCACATAGAAAGGGGATTGCGCATTTGCGCATTATCAATGATTATGAAAGAACTCACTATTGATTCAAATCAGCAACTAAAATTCGATAAACTTATTAAAAAGCTATCAAAGAAACATAAAGTCACAGGAACATCGGTCATCCTTGTTAATAAAGATTCAGTACTTTACAAAAAACACTATGGCATCATCAATGCCCAAAAGGTTAAAAATAACGCGACGAGAAAAATGATGATCGGTTCTACAACCAAGTTACTGACTGCACTCGCAATTTTGATTTTAAAAGATAAAGAATCAATCGATCTTGATGAACCAATCACAACGTATATACCGGAAATTGCGATTAATCATCGTTTTGATAAAGAGCCCATCATTACACCAAGAATGTTGTTAATGCATATTTCTGGGCTACCGAGTGATAATTTTGACTTGATTACCCGTAAAGATAAAAGCTTAGCCGATATCCCAGAACTATTAAAAGATAGCTATTTATGTGCTCGGCCCAACACAATGCCAGCGTATTCTAATTTAAGTTACGGGCTATTAGGCCTGATCATAGAGCGTGTTACAAAACAATCCTACGCAGAGTATATTCATAAAAATATTGTGGAAAAACTGGGATTAAGCATAGAGTTTATCACAAACAGACAACAACTAAAAGAGCGTGAAAAAGCCATTTCCCAGTCTTTTACGGCTAAAGGGAAGGTTAAGGAAGATCCGTTGGGAACGATTGTCAGTGGTGGGTCTTCAACCTATGCGACCATCGATGATTTAGGCAAGTTCCTCCAGTTTTTCTTAAACCATGAACATCAAAAGCTTTTAAACCCAAAAACCATGCAATCCATGTTGCAAAAACCAGAGGCTAGCTGGATTTTGGAAGGGGAACTGACCGTTGGGCTTGGATTAATGCATGATATCAGGCATTTTAATAATACTGAGATTGGTCCTATAAAAGGGCATGGCGGTAATACGATTTATCATCACTCTACGTTTGAGTTTTTACCGGATGAAAATTTTGGAATTGCCGTGATGACAAACAGTGAGAAAGGGGCGCTCGTGGCCAAAGAGTTAACCGTTGATATTATGCGGTCATGTCTTGAGTCATTAGGCTATGAAATCCCTAAACGTTTATTCCCTCAACCTTCAACAACAAAATCAGATCAAGCGTTCAACAATCAAGATTTTGTTGGGGCGGGATTAAAGATTTCTAGAATTAAAAATAAAGATAATCAATCTATATACCGATTTTCTGGTCTGAAATTTAAATTAGATTCGGATAGTGATGGTTACTTTAATGCCCAGCCATTAGGGGTTTCCAGACTGCCTATTCTTAATAGATTAATTAAAAATATTCGATTTAAACCAATGTTGAGAGATGAAGAAACTATTCTATATCTTGAACAATCAGAAGCGTATTTTAAACGTGTTTTTCCACTGTTTGGATCCTATCAAAAAGCTGATGTTTATGACTCATGGGAATCTGCGTGTAAAAATTATCGTATCATCAATAATAATCCCGCGTTGAATCAGTTGTTTGAATCTGCCAAACTGAAACGTAAAAACGATGATTTAATCATCGAAATGAAATTATTAGGGTCAAAAAATAAGTATTATTTATATCCTATTAACGATAAAGAAGCTATTATTCAAGGCTTTGGACGTGGAACTAAAGAAACAATAACCCTTAATTCGGACCACGACCATTACTATCTTTCCTTGCAAGGCATTGAATTAAAAAGTATTGAGTAGGCCTTTATTGAATAGTTAATTTTGATACAATAAAAAAGAGGAGGCTATTATGAACAAACGGAAACCACCTCGAGTCAATGAAGTGATTTTAACCCAGCAAAATCAGATAAAACTATGGGATGAAGGACGTTATGAACGGGTAATGATTACTGGTAAGACATTCGAAGAGAAAACCCTTGAGCATATAGTGTTTGATGAAGTGATATTCAATGACTGTATTTTCACACAAAACACGTTTAACCGAATTGAGTTTATTGACTGTGTGTTTAATCGCTGTCAATTTATCAACAATCATGTAGAGAACGGTATTGTTATCCGCACCGTTTTTAATCAGACCAAGCTTGATGGTACGATTTTTGCGACCTCTAATATCGAACATGTTTGTTTTAATGCCTGTAGTGGTCGTTATGTTGGCTTTACGCAAAGCAGTCTCTCATTCGTTGATATTCACGACAGTGATTTCAATGAAAGCACTTGGTTTAATACAACGTTAAAACAGCTGGTATTAGATGATGTTGACCTGCAAAACAACAAAGTGCATGAGACACGTTTCAAAGATGTCGATTTATCGACATGCACGATCGACAATATGACAATCAATCTACCGGACATCACTGGCGCTATTATCGCGGAACATCAAGCGAAACAACTGCTAAAACTTATTGGTGTTAGAATTAAATATTAACTTATAATTTAAAAGGAGGCGGTATGATGAAGGAATCAAGAATCGCACAAATTGGACCATTTAAAGTCAACGTTGAAGCGGGTAAAACCTATGCATGGTGTAGGTGTGGCCTCAGTAAGAACCAGCCATTTTGTTCGGGTGCGCACGAAGGGACAGGATTTAAGCCGGTTGTCTTCAAGGCGGAAGCCACTGAGACACTGTATTTGTGTGGGTGCAAGCGTAGTGGGAATAAACCCCATTGTGATGGGACACACAACACGTTAAAAAAAGGCTGAAACTAGCCTTTTTTTATTTGAACTCGTATCATTTAGTGATATAATTAATTTTACAGTACAAATTAGTTATCATGGGAGGGATTTGATATGCAACCAATTATTAAGATAGCCACAATTGTTGGGTTGATCACAGAGTTTTTCGGACTAATCGCATTGGGGATACTGGGACATTTTCTAAGAAACCGACCAGAATTTATCGATGAAGTCATAAGAGAAGAAGAGTTATCTCAAAGCGCACAAGAGCTTGTCTTTTGGATGCTTGATTTGTTGGGGAGTATATTGGGGGGCTTTGTGATTTTTTTAGGGGTTGTATTCGTGATTAATGCGGTCTTGTTTATCAAACTCATCAATGAACGGTTTGATGAAGAAACACAACATAAGGTTTTCTTTTATCAATCAATATGGGGTGGCATTAATATTGCGTTTAATCAAGCAGTTGGAATTGCCTATTTGATTAGTGGGCTAAGTGGTCTTAATATTAAAAAACAAAAAAATAATAAGGAGATTTAACGATGACGGTTATTAATGGGATTGATGCATTACAGTTATTATTATTGTTAATGCCGATTGCGCTGATTGAACTTGGCTTTAAAATCTATGCAATCATTGATATTCATAAACAGGAAAGGAAGGTACGCCACATCAGTAAAATCGCATGGACGTTAATCGTTGCGCTCATTTCATTCGCATGGATTGTCTATTTACTGATTGGTAGAGATGATGTCACTATTGAAGATTGAAAACTTAAATAAATTTTATGGAACATTCAAAGCCCTGGATAACTTTGAGTTGAATGTTGTTGAAAACCAAGTGTATGGGTTTATTGGTCGAAACGGGGCTGGTAAAACAACGACTTTGAATGCGGTGATGCAATTTATTGATTTTGATAGCGGAACTATTTATTTCGATGGGAAACCGCTAAATAAAGACGATGTTAGTTATAAGGAATTCATTGCTTTCGTGCCAGATGTGCCGTCATTTCCCAGTTATTTAAAAGGACGTGAAGTCTTAGCATTAACCGCTGATTTCATTGGCATCGAAGCGTCTGAACGTAACAAACGCATAAAAGAAGTTATCGAAAGAACCGATATTAAGTATCCAAACAAAAAAGTAGGACAATACTCACGCGGTATGCGTCAACGCTTGGCAATTGCGAGCGCATTACTTAAAAAACCCAAACTATTGATTATGGATGAACCCACCAGTGCCCTTGATCCTTTAGGGAGAAAAGAACTGCTGGACCTGATTCGGAGTTTGAAAAGCGAAACCACAATTCTTTACTCCACACATATCCTCGGCGATGCTCAGGGTGTATGTGACAAGATAGGATTAATTGAGAATGGTCGGCTTGTACTAGAAGGCGATATGGACGAGATTCTCCGTAGTAAAGTGACCAATGCTTATGTGGTTGAGTGTGAGCGGTTAGATGAAGTCTATAAACTTCTAAGTCAACACGCTCCCTTTGTAGATACTATTGAGAAAACGCAAAGAGGGATTACTTTCACACTTAAGGAAAACGCTAAACAACGCGATATTTACAGGCTATTTAGCACATATGATGTTCATATTGACAAGCTTTACAAACAAAGTCAGTCACTCGAGGATGTTTTTGTGGAGGTGCTCAATAATGAAAACTCTGTTTAAATATGACTTATTATACTTCTTGAAAACCCCACGCCTCATCATCTTCATCGCCTTAGCATTTTTCCTGAGTGGACTGAGTGCGTTTACGGCACGCTATATGAATGTTTTACTAGAAATGGCGCTTGAACAAGAAGGGCTTACTGGGATCGAGTTTCCTGATCCAACCATTTTTAATTCGTATGAACAGTTCTTTAGTAATTACACCCAAATATTCCTTCTGGTCGCTATTTTCATTGCGGCGGGTCTTTTCACCAATGATAAATCAAAAAACCACTATCCGTTCATTTTTACCCACGCTATAAGCAGAGAAAAATTTGTTGTCTCGAAATTCATGGTGATGATGGGCGTATTAGTAAGTTCTATAATCTTTGGGGCTTTGATTTTCAGTGTGTATTCATTTGTTTTGTTTGAAACGTTTGATGGA
>PWOH01000147.1 GCA_003557505.1 Mollicutes bacterium
GGATGGTGTTTGAGTCCGGTGGATAAAAAAGAACTCAGAGATTCCTCTTTAACACGCGCAATCCCAACAATCTCTAAATCAATTCCATCTGTAGAATCAAAAAAACCTTCTAAATCACTGTTGATTTGATAACGCTCAGTGGTTTCATTGAATTGATAGTAAGCATCGGGTGGGGCAATTTTGAGTGACATCGTTAGAAAATCTTCAAATGAATAGTCCTGATTGTCACTCAATCCAAAAGCGTTTAATATATTAATGTTCAACCGGTTATATTCATCAACAACCAATAACGCTTCATTCATATTTTGTGGACTTTGACCGTATAAAAGATCATAGTTTTCATCAAAAAATGACGGTTTAGATAAGGTTTCAGAGAAGTTAATTCGCGAGGTGTTTACATTGATGATTTCCCCATCTGATTGTTGTTTTAGAAGATTCATATTTACCCGTCTAGCAATACTGAGCTGGTTATAGAGTGATTCATCCATTATCTCTAAATGGGCTAGATAATCATTGGTAATATTGTTAATGTGTTGTGTTTCAGGTTGCGTGCGTTCATAGGGAAAGATTCGATTAACTGTGGGAAATTTCTCCCAGCCGTCTTGATCATCAATCCCTGCAAGTGGTCCTTGTCGTGCCGCTTCAAGGTCAAAGGGTATCGGATCAATTTGAATAGGAAACTCAGCCAATGTCGTCCGTTCCAATCGATCGATTTCTTGGTTTGTCCCATTGGCTAAAGATAAAACAAGCGCTACCCCGATAATCCCAATACTGCCTGCAAACGCTGTAATCAAGGTCCGGAATTTTTTGGTTTTAAGGTTGTTAAAAGACAGGGTCAAGGCTTGTTTAAAAGCCATAGACGTCTTTTTGAAAGCAAGCTTGATGTGGTCATTTTCAGCCGTTTTGAACGACCTGGAATCACTCGTGATTTCTCCGTCTTTTAAAGCAATCACACGATTTGCGTATTTGTTGGCAATGCTTTGATCATGGGTCACCATAATAACCAATTTATCTTTGGCAATTTCTTGAATCAAGTTCATGATTTGAGCACTGGTTTCACTGTCAATGGCGCCTGTGGGTTCATCTGCTAGAATAATTTGAGGGTCATTAGCCAGTGCACGCGCAATCGCGACCCGTTGCATCTGACCACCGGATAACTGATTCGGTTTTTTATGAACGTGTTCTTTTAGTCCAACTTTTTCCAACACTTCAAGGGCACGTTTGCGTCGTTCTTCTTGATGCATGCCACTTAATGTCATCCCCAGCTCTACATTCGCAAGCACAGAGATATGAGTAATCAGGTTATAGTTTTGAAATACGAAACCAATCGCATGATTACGGTAAGCATCCCATTGATGGTCGTGAAAATGTTTGGTCGATTTACCATCAATTAAAATATCACCACTATCATAACGATCAAGGCCGCCTATCATATTCAATAACGTCGTTTTCCCACTACCAGAAGGGCCTAATACCGCCACAAACTCATTATCACGAAAGACCACATCAATATGGTTCAATGCAGTTTGTTTAAACGCACCAATTTCGTATTTTTTAGTAATTCCTTTTAACTCTAGCATGTGTATCATCCCCCAGTTCATGGTAAATCTATTATAGCCTAATTTTAGAAATTTCAAAGATAATAAACAAAAAAAGCGATGATTTCATCGCTTTATTCTATGCTTAATTTATCACTCCATTGTTTGGGGGTCTTATAAAGGGCACTGAGTAGAAATCCCAAGATGATTCCGCGGTCAGAAGAAGCGCCCCCTAAGATGGTATTTTTCTTGATTGCTTCTTCATAAGAGTTGGTCGTATATAAAATATGATAAACCAAAGGCAGGGCATTTTGGATATGACAGGCTGTATTGACGTATTCATCAATGAAGGTGTCCGTCGAGTTATTAACCGCTGCGGTAAAACGGTCTTTGAAATCCTCAGGTACCTTACGCGCATAATCTTTTAATACCGTGTGTTTATCACCGTTTTTCAAGGCCTCATATAAGGCATCAAAGTATGCATAAAACTCAAAGTAGACCGGATTTGACGTAAAGACTTGTGCCAGTTTCCAAGCTTTATTATTTGATAAATCAAGGGCTTTACAAGCAAGGTAGGGCATAAAGCCAACTAGTTGTTCATCATGGATACGTATGGGTTGATTATCAGTTTTTAATGCTTCACTCATGCGATTATAAATTAATTGTTTAGCGTAAGATTCTACCCATCCCCGGTAAACCCCCCCTGGTTTAAGTTTTTCATACACTAAGGTTGCATAATCATCTGCACTAAAGCCATGATCATTGGCTAGCCCATCATATAACCATTTGAGGATTTCCCCTTGTACGCTGTAATCACCAACTTTACTAAAAGGATACACATAAAACGCTTTTTTAGCTTTTTTATATTCATCGGGGTTAGCCTGTTGAAACACTAAAGATTTTTCTTCCGAAAGTTTTTCTAAAAACGCTCGATTATAAATCCAATTGTATCCCAATGAAGCTGCTGATCCACATAATGCACTTTGAATCATTGTATTCACTTTCATCACCTCACCTCATATTATAAATGATTTAGATGGCTTTATACACCTATACACTAAGAAAATCATGATACAATAAACCAAAGGAGTGATAACATGGCAAAAAATGTATTAATAACCGGCGCTTCACGAGGCATCGGAAGAACCATCGCATTAACTTTCGCAAAAGCAGGTTATAACGTCGTGATCAATTACACTTCGAACATTGAAGCGGCCCAAGAAGTGGTCCGTTTGATTACTTCTAACAACGCTGATGCTATTGCGGTAAAGGGTGATGTTTCTAAAGATAGTGAAGCGCTTGAAATTGTTAAACAAGCCACCGACGTCTTTGGTCCAATTGATGTATTGATCAACAATGCGGGTATTAAACGTGATGGGCCGATTGAAACCATGAGTGAAGCGGATTACGATGAGGTAATGGATGTCAATGTCAAAGGGGCATTTTCGATGATTAAACACACCTTGAATCACATTCCGCCCAAACATCCTTTGAAAATAATCAATATCACGAGCGGAACTGGGATTGTCGGGCGAGAAAATCAAGTGAATTACGCGATTTCCAAGTTTGCTTTAAATGGAATGGTTAAAGCCCTTGCTAAAGAACTGGGACCCAAAGGAATCACAATTAATGCCGTCGCACCAGGCTTAACAGAAACCGATATGACTGAATATGTTGATGAGGCTGGTAAACAAGCTCAAGCAGAGCGGATTCCTTTAAAACGTCTTGGGACTACCCAAGACATCGGTGAAGCTTGTCTTTTCCTTGCCAGTGACCGTTCATCCTTTATTACTGGACAAATTCTTCCCGTAAATGGTGGGTTACATGGGGCGTAAATTACTGGCATATAAAATTGGTCTTGTTTTATCGTATGCAATCATGATTTTTTTTAATGTCCTCGCCAATACACTCCCACTAGGAGGTAGAACAACGGGTGACATTTCAGAAACGTACAATACCTTATTTACACCAAGTGGCATTACGTTTTCAATTTGGGGCCTTATATATGTGGCCCTGTTTTTCCTTACGTTGCATTGGCTACGTTTGCCAAAGAAACAGTTTGATAAACGCTATCAACGTATAATCACGTCTGTGATTATTACTTCACTATTAAATAGTGGCTGGCTTTTGGCGTGGCACTACGACTGGATAATTTTATCAACATTTATCATGATTGCCTTACTGATAATACTGGGCATGAGCTACCGTCTTGTTAAGCGTGAATCCATCATTGAATCATTAACTATTTCGCTTTACATTGGATGGATTAGTATCGCTTTGATTGCGAATATAGCCATTACATTAGTTTCTTTGGGTGTGAATCCTTTCACAACATTTGCACTGATACTCACAAATATCATATTGATAGTCGGTGCCCTATTAGTCTACTATATGATAAGTACCTATAAAGATAGTTTATATCCAATCGTATTTTCTTGGGCATATTTAGGGATTTTTATTCGACACATAACAGGCGAAAACTTGAATACTGCCTATCTATCAATCATCATAATCAGTGGGAGTTTATCCATCGTCTTTTTATTAACTGGCATGGTCTATTTCAATGCCAACAAACATTATTTACGTGAAAATCATTAAAAAAGCCCGATTTCGGGCTTTTTTAATGCAAAGTTAACCATGCCGATAGTAATACTAACAAGGTATTGGTTGTAATGGAAAGGGCGACCAATACCAATAAACTTAATGATCCTGGGGTGGTTGAATAACGTTTGAGGATATAATACATACTAATTAAAAGACTACCAAAAAGCCAAATGATGTGTATGGTTTGGAAATAAAGGACTAAAAACACCGCTGAAAACAAATACAAAATAATCATTATCGCTTTTGTTTTAGGCAGTCCCAAATTAACGGCAGTGGTATGCTTATGCGTTAATTTATCAGAAGGATAATCAGGTAAAGCTGTTGAAAGTGCCATCGCCAACTGTGCAGGCAGTAAAATTATAATTAGCGGATACGCTAAAGATAACAAATCACCGCCTTGTGACAAAAAGCCAACAACCGGTAAAATCACGCCAACGCCAATCATCTGAAGCAATTCTCCATACCCTCGGTATGACATTTTGATAGGCGCAAAGCTATATGCTTGAAATATAACGATTCCTAATAAAACAATAATCAAAATCAAATAATTCCCGGCTAAGAAGCTAAGTATTAAAGCACTTAATATAATTAATGAAAGTGAACCCAGGATGCCTTTCAACAAATCACGTTGTTTCATGACGCCTTCAACCAACACTCTTGACCCACCAGTA
>PWOH01000017.1 GCA_003557505.1 Mollicutes bacterium
ACTATAAATCCTAAAAAGTATTGTATCACGCGCATATAAAATGCGTCGAAAGGCTGTTTTCGTCTCGATTTCATCATGTCTATTGTACGCTATAACACGAGAAAAATCAATTTTGATTTTCCTCGGCCAAGACACTTTCACAGCGCGCACACAAGGTATCCGCATTATTCTCACCAACTTGCCAGCAACGTGCGCAGGTTTCGCCTTCTGCTTTGGTGATATCGAGCGAGAGTGTTTCGAAGTCATATTGACCCTCACCACTTTCACTTTTAATCGCCACTTGACTGACGATAAAGAGTCTTTCCAAATTATCCATGGACTGCAGTAAATTTTTCACCGCATCACTTTTCGGATAAAGCGTTACTTTAGCAGACAGCGATTTTCCAATCAATTTATCATTCCGTGCATCTTCCAAGCCTTTAAGGACATGATCACGCAATTTCATGAAGGCATCATATTTTTCTTTGAGCGCTTCGTCTTTGGTGTATTTCGGCAGAGGCATATTTTCAAGATAGACACTAATTTGTCGTTTATTGCCTTCTAAACTTTGATACGCCTCTTCAGTGGTGTGCGGAATAATTGGTGTGAGTAAAGAAAGAAGGGCCATCAAAGTATCATATACAACGGTTTGTGCACTACGACGTACTTGTGATTCTTTCGCTTCGATATAAACGATATCTTTGATGTAATCAAGATAAAAGGCACTGAGTTCTTTGGTGACATAGTTGTTGATGGTTCTTGTGACATCATCAAACGCATAATGTTTGTAGTGTGTATTGACCTTCTCTACGAGTTCATCACGTTTAAGCAACATATAACGATCCGTTTCATTCATATCGTCAAACTCAACGCGATGTTGCGCTGCATCGAAATCGCCAATTGTTCCTAACATAAAACGCAAAGTATTACGGATTTTTCGGTAGGTTTCACTGACTTGTTTAATCATCTTATCGCTGATGCGTACATCGGCGGAATAATCCACTGAAGCGACCCACAGTCTTAAAATATCGGCACCAAGTTGGTCCATAACTTTCAATGGGTCGACAACGTTGCCTTGGGATTTACTCATCTTCTTACCGTGTCCATCTAATACAAAGCCATGGGTAAGCACTGCTTTATAGGGGCTTTGACCATGATGGGCAACCCCGGTTGAAAGTGATGAGTTAAACCAACCACGGTACTGATCGGAGCCTTCTAAGTATAAGTCTGCAGGATAAGGCATCCCGAAATCTGTCATGCCACCTTTATGAGAGGTTCCTGAATCAAACCACACATCAAGGATATCTGTTTCTTTTTCAAAATTGCCATTGGGGGATTTTTCACTCGAAAAGCCTTCCGGCAGTAATGCTTTGGCGTCCCATTCGAACCAAATATTGGACCCATGTTGTTTAAACAACTGTGCCACATGGCGAATGATGGTTTCATCAAGGATGGCTTCACCGTTTTCATGATAAAATACTGGAATCGGAACGCCCCAGGCGCGCTGGCGCGAGATACACCATGAATCACGGTCTTTAATCATATTCTCCATACGGGTTTGACCCCATGAAGGCATCCATTCCACTTTTTCTACTTCACTAAGCATCGCATCTTTAAGGTTTTCAATACTCGCAAACCATTGATCGGTGGCCCGGAAAATAACGGGCTGTTTCGTCCGCCAGTCATGAGGATAGCTATGTTTGATCCACTCGAGTTTTAATAAACTGCCGAGTTCGTCTAAATCTTTAACAACTTCTTTGGAACATTTTTCGATGAACATGCCGTCATAACGGCCTGACTCTTTCGTCATATGACCTTTTGGATCAACAGGACAAAGCACATCAAGGTTATTCGCTTTTCCGATTAAGAAGTCATCCTCACCATGTCCTGGCGCAGTATGGACAAGTCCGGTTCCGCTTTCGATGGTGACATGATGACCCTCTACGATTGGTGAGACGCGGTCATATAAAGGATGTTTATACGTAAGCCCTAAAAGTTCGCTACCTTTAATATGACGGATGATGGTGACATCGCTCCAGCCAAGTTTTTCTTTGATTGGTTCTAACAACGCTGTTGCAAGCACATAAACGGTATCATCATGCTTTACAAAAACATAATCGATATCACTGCTGACAGCGGTCGCTAGGTTGGCAGGAATGGTCCAAGGGGTGGTCGTCCAAACTAAGAATTTGAAGGCATCTTCAAAGGAGCCGGTTTCCACGGCGTCAAAGGTAAAGTAAATTGAAGGAGATTTTTTATCACGATATTCGATTTCTGCCTCTGCGAGGGCAGTTTCACTTGATGGTGACCAAAAAACTGGTTTTAATCCTTTAAAAATCAGATCTTTTTTGACCATATCCGCAAATACTTCAAGCTGAGACCCTTCATATTGCGCAGACAATGTTAAATATGGATTTTCCCATTCTCCTAAAATACCAAGACGCTTAAATTGTTCGCGTTGGTTATCGACTTGTTTTAAGGCATACTTTTCGCATTCACGACGAAACTCTACTAAGCTCATGGTTTTGCGGTCAATACCTTCATTTTTGGTCAATGCACTTTCAATCGGTAACCCGTGCGTATCCCATCCAGGGACATAACGTGTATAAAAACCACGCATGGATTTATCGCGGACAATCATATCTTTAAGTACTTTGTTGAGGGCATGACCGATATGGATATCGCCATTGGCGTAAGGCGGCCCATCAGGTAAAACGAACGGATTATTGCCTTCATTTTTTTTCAGTCTTTCTTGGTAAACATCATAATCAACCCATAAAGATTGACGTTTTGATTCAGTTTTGCCTAGATTCCCACGCATAGGAAAGGAAGTTTTAGGCATATGCAAAGTGTCTTTGTAATCTTTCATAATATACACGCTCCTTCAAAATATAAAAAAATCCTGAAAACAAGGACGAATAATATAATCCGCGGTACCACCTTGATTCCAGAATTGGCTCTTGGGTTCTTTAACGCAGAATATACGGAATGGCTTTTGACCATTCATCTTCGCGGTGATGTCTCTTAAAAAGTTTTCCAAGTTCACAGCACCACTTGGTCTCTTTATAAAACTGGTTTAAGAGTGCGTCCGTTTCATCGATTTTATTCTAATGTATTATAAAGAATTAATTGCTGAAATGCAAGGATTATAGCGTGGAAATGAAATCATTCATGAAAATCAGGAAGAACCTGAGTAACAATATCCCTAACAATGGGGTGAAGTCAAAGTTTCCTGCTACAAGTAATCCTCTAAATATTCTTAAGTAGGGATCAACAATTTGGTGCAAAATCGCATAAAATTTTGATTGCCTTAGTTCGGGAATCCAACTGAGTAATATATAGGCAAAAATGAGTAGCATATACACATTTAAAACTAGATATAACGTTTCAAAAAATGCGATGAGAATTGAATTAAAAGTAAAAACCATAAACGTTACTCCTTGTATTTGTTGATAAACTTGCGAAGACTTTTATCTTTAAAGTCTTCTTTTGTCGCAAATGCCATTATTTTATCACGAATGACCTCGACATTGCCATCAAGTGCGTAAATAACGCCGCTTAAAAACACGATGAAGCGGTTGCTTTCGATGGTGTCAAACTCTTCAAAGTTAAGAATCAACGGTTGTCTCAACATTAACTTGTCAGCGAGTTCAAACACATCGGTCTCATCATCGACTTTGATGAACTCAGTGCGATCATAAGCTTTTTGATTTTTTTTGTTTTTCATGCGGTGCCTCCGTCCAACAATATTCTGCCGAGTCTTAAATGCGTTGCGCCTTCTTTTAGCGCGAACTCGTAATCATTACTCATCCCCATCGATAGATACTTCAAATCGGGATATGATGATTCATACGTTGTTTTGAGCGTTTTTAGGTGATTAAACTGCGTTTGAATAAGATTTTTATCTTTTGTTAGTTCAGCCATGCCCATCAAACCGATGACTTTAACGTTTTCTAGATGACTAACCGATTGAAGAAATGCTTGTAGGTCTCGAGGCTCAACGCCGTGTTTTTGTGGCTCATTAGAGATATTCACTTGAATGAAACAAGGCAACACAGTATTGCGACGTTTATTAATCTCTTTGGCAAGTTTGATTCGATCCAAGCTATGTAAAACATCAATATCATTGATCACTTTTTTAACTTTTTTGGTTTGAAGGGTTCCTAGAAAATGTTTCTCTACGTTGTGTTGGTTTAAGACGTCGAGTTTTTCTAGAAATGCTTCAACGCGCGATTCGCCGAATTTAGTAATCCCTGCTTCTATAAAAGGGGTGAAATCATTAGCCCCTAAATATTTTGAAGCCATGACGATGGTAACCTCTGGGTGCTGCCTTTTTAAATAATCAATTAATGATTTATTCATGATTACTTGAAACGACTTTTCAGCCAAGAAGGAATGGTTGATTTGCGTTCTTCATCGTCTTGTGGTTCTTCTTTTTCAACGTCAGCGTCTTTCTTTTTCTTTCTATCTTTTTTCTTTTTAGATGGCGTTTCTTTTGGTTGGGCTTCAATGTCTGCTTTTTCTCGGGTGTTTTCACTAGAAACATAGTCGCTGTCACCAAGGGTTTCTATTTCGATATTACGGTTTTCATCAAATCCGGTGGCTATCACCGTAACGATAACTTCGTCTTCAAGATCTTCGTTAATGGTCGCACCATGGATAATATTTATTTCTGTAGATGATGCGGCCTGAATGGATTCAATCGCTTCTGTAACTTCCCATAGCGCAATATCGGTGCCACTGGTTACATTGACAATCGCATCGGTTGCGCCATCGATGTTGGCATCAAGCAACGGTGAATCAATCGCCTTTTTAGCGGCTTCCTCTGCACGTTCATCGCCACTGGCAATCCCGATTCCCATCAAGGCGGTTCCTTTGTCTTTCATAACGGTTTTTACATCCGCAAAGTCGACATTAATCAACCCTGGAACCGTAATAATTTCAGCAATCCCCTGAACCCCTTGACGAAGCACATTGTCTGCTTCACGGAAGGCTTCGAGCATCGAAGTATTACGATCGACCACATAAAGAAGTCTATCGTTAGGAATAATGATCATGGTATCAACGTAAGGTTTTAAGGCATCAAGACCTTCTAATGCAGTTGCGACACGTCTTCTGCCTTCGAATTTAAACGGTTTGGTAACAATACCAATAGTCAAACAACCCATTTCACGGGCAATTTTCGCAATAACTGGGGCCGCACCGGTTCCGGTACCGCCACCCATGCCTGCGGTAATAAAGACCATGTCGGTATCTTGCAGTAATTCACGGATTTCATCTTCACTTTCCATTGCGGCGCGTCGACCGATTTCAGGGTCTGCGCCCGCTCCGAGTCCACGCGTCAGCATTTTCCCGATTTGCACTCTTATATCCGCTTTAGAAAGGCGTAAAACTTGAGCGTCAGTATTGATCGCTACAAATTCCACACCTCTAACTTCGTTTTCAATCATGCGGTTGATGGCGTTTCCACCGCCACCACCAACACCTATGACTTTAATTGAGGGTTTTTGATGAAATTGGTCGTTGGGTTCGAACATAGTATGACCTCCAATAAATCTTTACGCTTATTATAACGTATCAAGGGCAATAATAAAACACTCAAAAGTGAAATATCACTGACTTTGTGAATAATATTTTTCATAAAACGATGTTTTAAAATCATTTAAACGGTCGTTTTTAATGGCATCTCTGATATTATGCATCAAGGTTTTAAGAAAATATAAATTGTGATATGAGACTAACCGTGGGCCTAAAGATTCACTCGCTTTAAAGAGATGGCGTAAGTAACTTTTGGAATAGGTTTGACAGACTTTACATTGACACCCCTCATCTAAGGGACTCATATCATGTTGATACTGCGCACTTTTTATCGGAATGCGTCCTGTTGAGGTATAGGCACTGCCATGTCTTGCCAGGCGCGTTGGATTGACACAGTCAAACATATCAACCCCGCGGATTACCGACTCAATTAAATCTTCAGGGGTTCCCACCCCCATAAGATAACGCGGTTTATCAACGGGCAGTTTATGCGCTATAAAATCAAGGACTTGATACATTTCTGTTTTGGTCTCGCCAACAGAAAGCCCACCAATCGCATAGCCATCAAACCCAATCGTTGTTAAATCATTGAGTGATTGTTCTCTAAGAGATTCAAAGGGACCGCCTTGAACAATCCCAAACAAATTTTGATCAGGACGTTTATGTGTGTCTTTACAGCGTTTTGCCCACCTAGTGGTCCGTTCAACGCTGGCTTTCATGTAATCATAAGGGGCATCAAAAGGCGGGCATTCATCAAAGTTCATAATGATATCAGCGCCGAGTTTTTCCTGAATTTCAATGCTTTTTTCTGGGGATAAAAAGAGTTTTCCCCCACTCTTGTGGTGTCTGAAATAAACCCCTTCTTCTTTGATTTTGCGGTTGTTTGATAAAGAAAACACCTGATAACCACCACTGTCAGTTAAAAGGCCTTTATTCCAGTGCATAAAGCCTTTAATGCCACCATGACTTTCGACAATGTCAGCGCCGGGTTGGAGCCATAAATGGTAGGTGTTCCCCAGTATAATGCCATCAGATACGTCATCGACTTCCTGGGTGTCCAATGTTTTAACGGTGGCTTGGGTACCGACCGGCATAAAAATCGGAGTTTCAAACGTCCCGCTTTTCATATGGATTTTCCCTAAACGAGCGCCAGTTTGTTGACAAGTATGCGTGAGTTCGTAACGTAATTTCATGAAGACGATCCTTCCTTAAAGTTTCTGAATGCGTTGGAGACCATGAGATTGATACGATTGACCTGATTAATTTCTGAGGCCGATGTATCATAATCGATCGCAACGATATTTGAACTAGGATATAGTGATTTTATTTTTTTAAACATGCCTTTGCCAGCAATATGGTTGGGCAAACATCCAAACGGTTGTGTACAGACAATATTCGGGGCATCATGTTTGATTAAATCAATCATTTCCGCTGTTAAAAGCCAGCCTTCTCCAGTATGCGTTCCAACATCAATCACACCATCGATAAGTTTTTTAAGCGCTTTATAGCGGATTGGGGTTTCAAAGCCAGCATTGCGCATCATTTTGCGCACTTTTTCACGGCGGACTTCGACGTACCATACCAATGCGTTTAAAACGAGGCGCTCCTTTCGGGGACCACCGTAGCGTTTAATATCATGGGCACGGGAATCAAAACTGTATAAGAAAAAATCATAAAGCGGTGGTACAACGACTTGAACGCCTTCTTTTTCCAGGGTTTCTTCCAAATGATTATTGCCAAGTGGAGAGAACTTGACATAGATTTCGCCAACAATGCCAACTTTTGGTTTGGGCGTTTTATCATATTCAAGGGCTTTGAAAGCATTAATAATATGACGCATTTCTTTTTTTGATTTACGCCATGAGAACAGTTGTTTGTGGTTGAAATAATGACGCAAGCGTTCATCTAGTTCTGCTTTTAATTGATTAACTGCCCCCGCTTCTTTCTCATACGGGCGACACTGATGCACTAAATCCATCATTAAATCTCCAAATAAAATTGCATCATGCAGTTTATGTAAAAAGCGTGGCGAAAGTTTGAAACCAGGATTTTTCTCAAAGCCATTGGCATTGAGAGAAATGACGGGCACAAACTCCAAATGTGCTTTTTTTAACGCTTTTCTAAGGAGCGCAATATAATTTGAGGCACGACATCCGCCACCTGTTTGGGTAATGATGAGCGCCACTTTATGTTTATCGATGCCTTTTTTCTTAACGGCATCAATGAATTGTCCGATGACTAACATCGCTGGAATACAAACATCGTTATGGGCGTATTTCATCCCTTCATGGATAAGATCATAATCCGTTGTTCTGAGTAGTTCGGCTTTATACCCTTCACTGTTAAACGCATCCACAAGATACTCAAAGTGAAAAGGGGCCATTTGTGGTACTAAAATCGTATATTCTTTGCGCATTTCTTCGGTAAAGATAATGCGGCCATTATCATCGTATTTAAGCGTTGCCATAAGTCTTCGCCTCTTTGTTCATTGTCGATAATAAGCTACGCAGTCTGATATTGACGGCCCCTAAGTTAGAGATTTCATCAATCTTGATTTGCGTATAGAGCTTATCGTTGCTTTCTAAAATATCTTTTAATTCATCGGCAGTAATCGCATCAAGCCCACAGCCGAAACTTACCAATTGCACAAGATTAACACGATCCATTGTGCTGATTACTTTAGCGGTGTCATAAAGCCGAGTATGATAGGTCCATTGGTTAAGAACATTGACTGCTTGTTGGTTTGCGAGATGATTAATGGCATCTTCACTGATGAGCACAACATTCAACGAACGAATCAATTTGGGAATGCCGTGATTGACTTCGGGGTCAATATGGTAAGGTCGTCCGGCAAGCACTAACGTATTGAGGTCGTTTTCCTGAGCGTACTTAAGGGCTCTTTCGCCTTCTTTTTGAACGGCGGTTCTAAAATCAGTATAAGCGTCCATGCCTTGATCAAACGCTTTTTTCATAGCGCTTTTTTTCAGAGCAACGTGTGGACTCAACATCGTATAAATGGTTTCAATAAACTTCTTTTTGTCACTGAGCGTGACATAAGGCTGAAGATAATGCGATAAATCGAGGTGAGTCATGTTGGCTTCAATGACTTCTGGATAATGAGCCACCACAGGACAGTTGTAGTGATTGTCACCATGCGCTTTTTCTTGGAAGTTAAACGGCATATTGGGATAAAAGATGAAATCGGGATTTTTCTCATAAAGATTTTCTATATGTCCGTGGACAAGTTTTGCGGGATAGCATATCGTATCTGAAGGAATGGAATCCTGACCAGTTTCATAGAGCGTTTTTGTTGAGCGATCTGAAACAACCGTTTTAATATCAAGGGCATCAAAAAAGGCGTGCCAAAACGGAAGGTTTTCATACATATTCAAGACCATTGGAAGGCCCACAGTCTTTTTATATTTCTTATTAGGGTCTGGTTTGTATGATTGTAATAATTCATATTTATATAAATATAGATTAGGAACTTCATCATAACTGATTGTGATGCCTGCGCCTTTTTCACAGCGATTCCCGCTGATATATTTTTTACCGTCTCCAAAAATATTGACAGTTAAGGGACAGCGGTTTTCACATTTATTACAAATGGCACGTTTGGCCGTATATTGAAAACTCTCTAAACCATGTGCGGAAATGATTTCAGAATGATTGTTGGGGCGTGCCGCATCTTTGGCAAGCAATGCGGCACCAAAGGCGCCCATTAACCCAGCAATTTGCGGACGGGTCACATCGACACCAATTTCTTTTTCAAAGGCTCTGAGGACAGCGTCGTTTTTAAACGTTCCCCCTTGAACCAATATTTCATCACCGTATTCCTCAACCACATCGTGGGCACGAATGACTTTATATAAAGCATTTTTAACAACACTGATCGCAAGTCCTGCCGAGATGTCTTCAGGTTTAGCAGCTTCAGATTGGGCTTGTTTAACACTAGAGTTCATAAAGACGGTACAACGACTGCCTAAATCCACAGGGTGTTTGGCATTGACTGCCATTTCGGCAAAGTCCTTGATTTCATAGCCCAATGATTCACTGAACGTTTCAATGAATGAGCCACAACCACTACTACACGCTTCGTTTAAGACAATTGAGGTGATGACCCCATTTTCAATTTTAAAACATTTCATGTCCTGGCCACCGATATCAACAACAAAGCTTACATCTTTATTGAAAAACTTAGCTGCATTATAATGACAAATGGTTTCCACTTCACTGCCATCTAGATGAAACGCATGTTTGATAAGCTCTTCACCATATCCGGTTGAGAAAGCTTTTTTTATGAGAATATCGTCATGGACTTTGCTGTACAATTCTTTTAAGGCTGTTTTGACAACTTCCAAAGGATTGCCTCGGTTATGTTTGTAATGTTCATATAAAATCTCATGGTTTTCCCCGATTAATATCAATTTCGTGGTCGTACTACCCGCATCGATTCCTAAGTAGGCGTTCCCTTTGTAAGCATTGATATCAACAGGTTCCAGTGCGTTTTGAGCATGGCGTTCTTGAAACGCTTTTATTGCTGATTCATCGCTAAATAACGGGTCGACAACTTTACGTTTACGTCCCTTTGAACTCCGGCGGTAAACTTTAATGCGTTCGATGACAGTCTCAATATCAAGTGGTGTTTCATTGGCTTCCAATGCGGCACCATAGGCAACGAATACTTCACCATTACTAGGCATAAAGACATTTTCTAATTTTAAAGTCTCAATAAAACGTTTGCGCAACTCTGATGAGAATGTCAGTGGACCGCCTAAAAAAGCGACACGACCTTTGATTTTGCGCCCTTGTGATAGTCCGGCAATGGTCTGATTCACAATCGCTTGATAAATCGAAGCAGCAATATCACTTTTACGGGCTCCTTGATTCAATAAAGGTTGAATGTCACTTTTAGCAAACACGCCGCAACGCGAAGCAATATCATATAATTTTTCATAATCTTTAGCCAAAGCGTTAACACCTGCAGCATCGGTATCAAGAAGCGAGGCCATTTGGTCAATAAAGGCACCGGTCCCCCCAGCACACGTTCCATTCATACGCTGTTCTACATTCGCACCATCGAAAAACATGATCTTTGCGTCTTCTCCTCCGAGTTCAACACAAACGTCAATGTCCTTAACGTGATGTCGCAGTGCACTGGTGGCACTAATGACTTCCTGGGTAAACTGGGCGCCAATACTTTTCGCAAGCGTTAATCCCGCACTGCCTGTAAAATTAAAATGCATCAGTTGATTTCCAAATTCATTTTTTAAGGACTCAAACATATTCTTCAAAGACTGTGATATACTGCTCATGTGACGATTATATGTTTGATAGATAGTATTATTTTTTGAATCAAGGACAACGACTTTAATCGTCGTCGATCCAATATCAATCCCAACACGAAATTTATCCATAAACTCACCTAAACCTTTAAACTTTTTCCCTTGTTCATTGACTTAATTCTTCTAATTATTATATATCATATAGTAATAAATTGCTACCTTTTATAGTTGCTTTTCAAGTCGTTTCATTAATTCTAAATAAGACTGAAAGACTATAAATTATTTGGATTTTAAGATAAATTGACTTTATTTATCGTTTAATTAATTTTATTTAACTATTGATTGACTTTTTTGTTATTATTCACTATAATATAAGTATCCAATTAATAATTGGTTTGGATTTTCTAAACAAGAGGTGATCCAATGAACGAACATGAAGTACTGACTTCCCTTCATGAAGGGAAACTATCCGCACAAACAGCGTATGAAACGTTGTTTCCTCATGCCCAACAAAAACTTAAAAAGGCGCGTTTTATTCGGTTGAAAATGGTACTTCCTAATGAAGCGCCAGCTTTAAACCTGTTATTGAGAGCACTGTTTATCTTTCCTTTGCCGATTCGTTTAGCGCTTTTTGCGTTACGGTTTGTCGATGAGAAACATTTTCAGGATGCGTTTGATAAAGCAACCCTTAAAAAAATGATTAAATACGCCGCAAATACACGTGTCACGATTCAAAGTGAAGACGCATTGATACGTATATCGGTGGATTAGGAGGAGTTTATTATGCACAAGCATGTTATTGGGGAATGCCCAATCTGTAATCACGATCTCATTGTTTCCAAACTTGAGTGTTCTAACTGCCACACTGAAATTAGTGGGAAGTTCCAACTTTCCAAATTCAACTACTTATCAAAAGATCATCTCTACTTTATGGAGTTATTCATCAAAAACAAAGGCAGCATCAAAAAACTTGAAAAAGAACTGAAAGTTTCTTATCCAACAGTGAAAAAATTACTTAACGAAGTCATCAGTGAACTGGGTTACACCGTTGATGACGATGATTTTGAGACCGAACAAGATGATAAAGATAAAGACGCGATTTTAGAAAAACTTTCTCGTGTAGAAATTTCTTCTGAATAAGCACTTAAGTTGTTAAAGGAGTGATTCGATGAGCCAAGAAAAATTAAAAATACTCGAGATGATTGAGAACAAAGTGATTACCCCTAAAGAAGGCTCTGAATTACTTAAAGCCATCGATGATAAAAAAGCTGATCCGAAAGTCATGAAAAAAGAAGCCTTCAAAATGTTAAAAATCCGCATCAACAGCTCCGATGGCGATAGAGTGAATGTTCAAATTCCTCTAGAATTCGCAAAAATTGCGCTTCGTAGTCGCAAAGGCATCCCAAAATTAGACCAAATGGATATCGATATTGATTTTGACCAATTAATTGATATGATTGAGTCTGGAGCCCAAGGAAAAATTGTTGACATCCAAAGTGATGATGGCGATACTGTTGAAATTTATATCGAATAGAGAAATAATACATTGCACACATAACCGCTTGTACTTTCCTGCAATTCATCATGATTGCTAGGATAATGCTAGCGGTTTTTTATATAAAAAACTGCACGCTATCTAATGGTGTTTTCACACTCAATGATTGCTATGCAGTGATGATTTGATCTCAGGTTATGCTTAAGCTTTTTTAATAATCTCATCAACAAAAATCGTTACGATATTTTGATCAAACTGCGTGCCTTTACAGCGAAGAAGTTCTTCTACTGCATTCTCGGTACTCAACGCACTTCGGTAAGGACGTTCAGCAGTCATCGCTTCAAAGGCATCAGCAACCGCAATGATTCTCGAAAAAAGTGGGATATCATCGCCTTTTAAACCTTTAGGATAGCCAAGCCCGTCAATGCGTTCATGATGGGTCAGGGCATACTCAGCTAAATCAGAATATTCATCGGCCGCTCGTAAAATCTGATAGCCATTAATCGTGTGTTCTTTCATGACTTTCCATTCCGCTTCGCTTAAGGGTCCTGCTTTTTTAAGAATTGCATCTGGAATTGAAATTTTTCCAATATCATGGAGTTTTCCAGCAAGTTCCAGTTCACTTAGAGCATCATCATCCAGTTTTAAGTAGGTGCCCATTTTGCGACAATAATCTGAAACACGTTCAGAGTGAATTTTTTCATCATGGTATTTATTGGTTAATGTCGAGAAAATACTAAGGATGGCGTGACTGCTAGCACTTTGATTATAAATAACTTTATTTTTATACATTGCATCTTCTGCAGCCCTTAGTACCTGTAAAATATCTTGATCCGCTGATGTTTTTATTTCGTAACCGATGGCTAATGAAACCGGAATACTTTCGATGACTAAGCCCTCTATTGCGGCATATACATTGAGCTTCATCGCTTCAATATCATCGATGGAGGTATTTGGACAAAGCAACACAAACTCATCGCCACCAAGCCTAGCAATAAAGGTATTATTGTTGACGGTTTGTTTCAGCATGACAGCGACTTGTTTTAAGGCTTCATTTCCAGCGTCTAAGCCAAACGAATCATTAATTAATTTTAACCCATTAATATCAATATAGACAATTCCCAGCGGATATGCGGATACTTGATCCAGTTTATTGATTTTTTGATTAAAATAATAGCGATTAGGCAGTTGGGTTAAATTGTCATAACGAATTGTGTATTCAAGTGCTCTTTCTTTATTTTTTAAATCAGTGATATCAGACGTCATTGTCGCAAACTCGCCTTTCTTTGGCGAATACACCGATACACTTAACCATTTATTAAAAACTTGGGCGTAATTTTCATACCGTTTGGGTTGTTGTGTAAGGGCGACGCTGCAGAGTTCATCAATCCAATATCGCTCCATATGCGGAAACAGTTCCCGTACCGTTTTACCTAAAATTTGTTTTCGAGGTTTGCCAAGTAATTGTTCCATTGCCTCATTAACATATATAAACTTATAGTTAATAGGCTTATTAGATTTATCTAAAATAACACGATGATTGGCAATTGGAATGTCATTTTCACTCAACAATTTTCTATGTTTATTTTCAGTATATTCCTTTGCAACCAACAAATAGTTGATAATCACAGCCATAAGAATTTGGATGAGTGAATCAATAATCAATTTTAAAGGCACTTCATAATGGAATAAACTATCAAATACTATATGGGTCACGATTAAAACTAATGTGACTGGATAAAGCCATTTTCTATTTAAGAATGCTGTTACAACAATGGTTATGAGTATTAAATCAACAACATAACGATGATTGTCATGACCAAATGGCATTAATGCCAGCAATAGCACATTAATACTTAAGAGACCAGCAATGGTAAAGTTTATAGCACGTGGTGTCATAACAGCACCTCTTTTTATTTTTTCTTAGATAAATATTAACATATATCATAAATTAAATATATTAAAATTTGTTTAAATCCTTTAACAATGGGCTATCAACAGTTTTTTTTCAGAAAATATATGCTAATATAATAAAAAAACGACAACCGCGTTGTCGTTTAGAATTGATCAGTAATAAACATCGCATCACCAAATGAGAAAAAGCGATATTCTGCTTTAATAGCTTCCTGATAGGCATTTAAGATGTTTTGTTTGCCCGCAATGGCACTCACAAGCATCAAAAGCGTTGATTCAGGCAAATGAAAGTTCGTGATTAGTCCATCGATGATATTAAAGGAAAATCCCGGGTAAACAAACAAATCTGAAAGTCCACTACCGGCCTCAACCATACCTTTTTGAGTTGCGGCACTTTCTAAAGTACGTAAAGATGTCGTTCCGACTGCGATAATCCGACGATTATCTTTTTTCGCTTGGTTAATGCGTTTCGCAGTAGTTCCAGAGACACTGTAGTATTCCTCATGCATTTTGTGGTTGGTGACGTCTTCGACTTTTAACGGTCTGAATGTGCCCAGTCCTACATGTAAGGTTACATATAGGATTTCTACACCCATAGCTTCAATTTGGTTGAGGTAATCTTTGGTAAAGTGTAAGCCAGCCGTTGGAGCGGCGGCACTGCCTTTATGTTTAGAATATACCGTTTGGTAACGGTCTTTTTCTTCAAGGCGTTCATGGATGTAAGGGGGCAACGGCATTTCACCCAGTGTATCTAAGACTTCATATAATATGCCTTCATAGTGGAGCTTGAAATCTCTTAACCCTTCCGCTTTAACCGCGACACACTCCATTTTTAATTTGCCTTCACCAAAGTCAATCACTGTCCCTACTTTGACTTTACGAGATTTCTTAACTAGGCATTCCCAGGTGTTTTCCGTTTTTTCACTCAGTAATAACACTTCAATTTCCGCGCCTGTGTCTTCTTTAAGGCCAATTAAACGTGCCGGTAATACTTCTGTGTCATTCAAAACAAGGACATCGTCCTTCTTCAAGTAGTGATGCAAATTATGAAATTGTTCATGTTGATAATGACCAGTGTTTTTGTTTAATAATAATAACTTGGAATCAGTTCGGTTTTTCAGTGGGGTTTGTGCGATTAAGGCTTCTGGTAGAGTATAGGAAAAATCACGCGTTTTCATTCAAACAACCCACCTTGATACGAACGTTTGAGGTGTTTATACGCTTTTTCAGTCGCTTGACGACCTCGTGGGGTGCGATGAATAAAGCCTAGTTTTAACAAATACGGTTCATAGACATCTTCTAAGGTGGTTACTTCTTCGCTAATGGATGAAGCAAGACTTTCAACACCCACAGGCCCTCCACCGAATTTATCAATTAAGCCATAAAGGTAGTCGTAGTCTTTTTGATCTAAACCAACTTCATCGATTTGAAGTTTGTCGAGTGCTTTTTTAGTAATCGCAATATCGATAACTCCATCATTTAAGACATCCGCAAAATCGCGAATTCTTCGAAACAACCGATTGACGATTCTCGGTGTCCCTCGGCTTCTTTTCGCAAGTTCACTGACACTTTCTATTTCCATGTGCGCACCATAGATTTTCGCAGTCCGTTGACATATTTTTTCCAGTGCAGATATATCATAATATTCCAGCTTATGAACAACACCGAAGCGATCACGCAATGGTGCGGTTAAATCACCATAACGCGTCGTCGCACCGATTAAAGTAAACGGAGGCAAATCAACACGGATAGATTTCTGCGTCTCATCTTTCCCGACTATTAAATCAATCGCAAAGTCTTCCATCGCCGGATAAAGCACTTCCTCAACGATACGAGGCAAACGATGAATCTCATCAATGAACAATATATCACCTGGTTCCAGACTCGTGAGTAAGACAGCTAAATCCCCGCTTTTTTCAATGGATGGTCCACTCGTAACTTTAATATTCGCACCAACTTCATTGGCAACAATGTTAGCAAGTGTCGTTTTACCGAGGCCTGGCGGACCATATAACAATACATGATCGAGACTTTCATTGCGGTTTTTTGCGGCTTGAATAAAAATCGACATCATCTCTTTGACATGATCTTGACCAATATATTCATCCAATGTTCTTGGACGTAGTTCTACAGGTTCTAAATCTTCGTTTTGTTTCTCAGCGGATAAAATTTCTTCTGCCATGTTCTCCACCTCTTTCACTAAAAATTATACACAAATCAATGACATTTACAATCATAAAGGGATAATATCGTTTTACTTGCGTTGTTTTTACCTTTTCTATATGATAAAATAAAATATAAGAAAATAATTTGGTTCCTTTACTTGAGAGGAGGGCGTAATATGGCGAAAAACACAACCAATAATAACAACGAAAGTTCATCACGTTATAAAATAGAACGAGACATCCAAAAACAAATAGAACCGCTTGAAACAGACATACGCGGCCTTAAAAAACAATATGATAAAATCCTCTCCACAGCACAAAAAACATTTGAAGCCAATGAAATCAATTATCAAAGCGCTCTTGAAAAAGTGAATAAGGAACATATAAAGACCCTTCGTCAAACCCGGAAAGAAAACGAAGAATATATTAAAAACGAGCAACTCACTTTAGAACGGATTAAGAAAAAACAATCAAAAGAAATTGAAGAACTGACGACTGCACACACTAAAAAAGTATCCGCGATACAGCGTACCATTGATACGCTTAACGATGATCGTGATGCGACCCTAAAAGCGATTAAGGATAAGCATAAACAGACGACCAAAACTTACCAGGAGAAAATCAAATTATACGAGCAAAACCTCAAAACAAACAAAAACCGTCATGAAACAAAACTCACTGACGCACTAAACACTTTAAAGACGGCCCATAAAAACGAACAAAAAACCTTGCAATCACTCGAAAGTGAACTTAGCGAGGATTTTTCACGTATTGAAAAAAACATTGCTGAATTAAATGCATCCATTGCTAAC
>PWOH01000083.1 GCA_003557505.1 Mollicutes bacterium
AAGCGCCTTGGGAAACTTCAGAGAGTTTTTCGAGGATTTCACGGTTTTTAATAACAATAAACTCCCACGGTTGTTGGTTCGTGGCACTTGGTGCCTGCATCCCACTCATCAATAGTTTTTCAATCGCATCATCGCTGACTTTCGAATCTACATATTTACGAATACTTTTTCGACGTAATGTGAGACTCATTATTCCACCTCCGGATTAACATGGACAATGACATGTCCGATTTTTGGATTTTCTTTTAATTTTCTTTTTACATGACTGGCAATATCGTGACCAGATTTTACACTTTGTGATCCATCGACACGGATATCGACCATGACCTGATAGTAATGACCATACACGATCATCGTCAGTTTATCCACATTATAAACGCCTTTGACTGATTGTACAACCCGCTTTGTCTCACTTAATATTTTGGAAGATGCACTCTGTCCCAAAATAGAGCGAATCGCATCTTTTATAATAATAAAAGCCACACGGATAATGAACAGAGCAATGATGAATGCGGCCAAAGAATCACCATAAATGAGATAATCAATATCAAAATGACCGCCAATGACCCCTAGGCTAATACCGATGATCACAACAACAGAGCCCATGACATCGGTGAAGGATTCTTGGGCACTGGCTTTGATGACTTGTGAATCCAAACTATGTGCTTTTTTCATCATATAGCGTGCCAAAAGTAACTTCACCACGATCACAACAAACGCAACTACTAACCCGTACACACTCGGAATTTGTGGGGCTTCTCCGAACGATAACATCAAGTTTCTTAACAATTGATACGCTATAAAAATGATGCCTATCCCTAACAACAATGATAAGACATACTCAATTTTTCCATGTCCAAAGGGATGTTCCTTATCAGGGGGTTTATGGGAATGACGTAATCCTACAATAACCAATATGTCACTCATGAAATCACTTAAGGAATGAATGGCATCCGCAATCAACGCGGCGGATGTAAAGATTAAGCCTGCGATAAATTTAATCGCAATCAACGTGGCATTGACGATAAAACTTTTAATCATCACGATTTCACGTTGTTTATCACTTCGCTTCATCGAGATTATCTCCACTGGCGAGCGATACAGTAAGCGGTACAGCCATTTTTACACATTGTTCCATCGTATCTTTTACAAGTTTTTCCATGGCGTCGACTTCATCATTGGGGACATTAAAAACAAGTTCGTCATGAATCTGTAAAATCATTTGGCTTTTCATCTTTGTTTTTTTCATAGCCTTATCAAGTTCAACCATCGCAATTTTGATGATATCAGCGGCGGTCCCCTGAAGGGGCGCATTCATGGCTGTTCGTTTTCCGAACTCTCGTTGCGCATGGATTTTACTGTTTAATTCTGGAATGTAACGTCTCCGGTTAAACAGTGTTTCGACATATCCATTCGATTTTGCGGTGTCAACGACACTGTCCATGAAAGTCTTAATACCGCTGAAACGACGGTAATATCGTTCAATAAACGTCTTGGCATCTTTTTGTGAAATCTCCAAATCCTCACTGAGCCCCCAGGCACTTTGACCATAGATAATCCCGAAGTTAACCGCTTTGGCAATACGGCGTTCATCCGCATCGATGGAGTCTTTTTCAAAGATTTCACGCCCGGTGATGGCATGGACGTCCTGACCATCTTTAAATGCTTTAATTAATGTTTCTTCTTCTGCCATATGAGCGAGTACACGCAGTTCTATTTGAGAATAGTCCGCAGCCATCAAGACATGATTTGTCTCGGGAATAAACACTTTACGAATACTGCGACCCATTTCTGTACGAATTGGGATTGTTTGCAGGTTCGGTTCGATAGAGGATAGTCTTCCTGTTTGGGTAAAGGCTTGTTTGTATATAGTATGAATTTTTCCATCCTCATGCACCGCTTCTTTCATACTGGTAACGTAGGCATTTTTAAGTTTGGTTAGACTGCGATAGCGCATAATATAATCAATAATTGGATGTTTGCCTTGGAGTTTTTTAAGCACATCAATATTGGTAGAATACCCTGTTTTACTTTTTTTATAAACTGGTAATTCTAATGTCTCAAACAGCACTTCACCCAATTGTTTTGGGGAACCGATGTTAAATTCAACACCCGCTGCTTCATGAATATTCGTCGTCAAATCATTAATTTCATCATCAAGCATCGTTTCAAAAGCATTTAACGCATCCATGTCAATTCGAATCCCGATTTCTTCCATAGATGCCAAAATCTCACTGAGGGGATGTTCGATATCATTTAGCAAGGCTTCTTGGTTGTTTTCCTTAAGACCTTCTAACAAATCATTACGTAGGTCATGCACCGCTTTGGCTTTATCGACGGCGTATTTGGCATAAACTTTTTGTTCAGGCACACTGAACTTAGCGCCTTTACCATAAATTTCTTCATGATAGGCGACATCATCATAATCAAAATTGGAAACGATGACTTTAAAATCTTCTTTGGTATTAGAAGGATTGAGGACGTAAGCTGCCAATAATAAATCAAAGCTAACGCCTTTGATATCCAAGTCTTCACGTTGTAAACTGACCAGTAATTGCTTATAGTCAAAAGTATGTTTTTCTTGTTTTTCATCCGTTAGAAACGCATTGAATGCTTTGGAAGTTTTTGCCAGCTCAAATGGAATAAAACAGGTGCCTTTTGAATTAAGCACCGCAAATCCAAGTGGCTTTGCAAAATGATAGTTGGCTCCGAAATTCTCTAAAATAATAACACTCGGAGATGTCAGCGATGCACTAAGTGCCGCTTCATTATCGATGATATGCCACTCGTGAGAGGTTGTTTCAGCAGACTTTTCAGACTGCTTGTTTAACCGTTTTATCAGCGAATGAAACTCTAGTGATTCATAAAAGGCTTTAAGTTCGTCTTGATCATAGCCATTAAAAGCGAGAGAATCCAACGAAAAATCAAACGTAGCATCAAGTTTTAAGGTTGCTAAGCGACGCCACTTCAAAGCGTCTTTACCGTTTTGCTCAATCCGTTCTTTTAGTTTCCCTTTAAGTTCGTTCAAGTGTTTTAGTAGCGTTTCGATGTCGCCGTATTCGTGTAAAAGTTTGAGTGCTGTTTTTTCACCGACACCAGGAACACCTGGTAAATTATCAGAAGAATCACCCATTAAACCTTTTAAATCAGGAATTTGTTTGGGTAAAAGATTCATATCTTCTTTTAACGTGTTTTCCGTATAGGTTTGATCAGGTTCCAGCCCACGTTTGGAAAGTCGCATATAGACTTTATGATTCAAAAGCTGAAACAAATCTCGGTCGTTACTGATGATTTCAATTTCATCAAAATCATCGTAATATGTATGGGCAAGGGAACCGATGATATCATCGGCTTCTAAGTCTTCCCTTTCATAAACACTGAACCCAAGTTTTTCAGGGGTTTGTTTGATAAGGTCTAGTTGGCTTCGAAATTCATCAGGCATTGGTTTACGTTTGGCTTTATAGTCTTCATATTCCTGATGTCTAAAGGTCGCTTTGCCTTTATCAAACGCAACTAGGGCATGCGTGAAGTCTTCTTTACTAATGACATTGAGCATGTTGATCAGACCAAACACCGCATTGGTGTATTGTCCTTTAGAGTTTTTCATGAGTCGACCAGAATAGGCGGTCGCATAGTAGGCACGGAACATCAAATTTGATCCGTCAATAAGCAATAATTTTTTCATGGGTCATCCTCTTTTCTAGTGGAATTCACACTCATTATTTTACCATAAACAAAAGGGTTTTGAAAAAGAATAGCCATAATATTCATGATACTGAGTCGTAAACAAAAAAACACCGCCAAAGCGGTGTTTGTGAAAGCATTATACGTTATTCTTATACGTCGGCATTGACTTCTAGGTAATCAAGAATATCCTGTACAGTTTTGATCTTTGTTGCTTCTGAATCTTCGATTTCAACATCGAACTCTTCTTCGATTGCCATGATTAATTCAACAGCATCGAGTGAATCAGCACCGAGGTCTTCTGAAAGGCTAGCCTCAGGTGTTACTTCATCTTTGTCAACACCGAGTTCTTCGGCGATGATTGCTCTAAGTTTTTCTAACACAATTATTCACTCCTTCATTCAATTTCTCATTTATTATATGTGGGTTGAGGGTATTTGTCAAATATTAATGTCGGTTCTTTTTGTAGATGTTCTGCAAGCCTTTTAATACGAGGTGTTCATCAAAGATATAATGGTCAGGCAATGTTCCATTTAACAATTTTGCGGCACCGCCAGTCATAATGACATTGACACTTTCGTTATTAAAGTCTTTTTTAATCGCATTGACAAAGCCTTCGACTTGAAATGCATGTCCGTAGATAAACCCAGCATTTAATGCATCGATGGTGTTTGTCCCTAAGACACGCTCAGGTTTTTGAAATTCAAACTGCAGTAGCTTTGACGTGTTAGAAACGAGCGCGTTTTTTGACATGTCCAGGCCAATAGTGATACTGACACCTAGAATTTTACCCGCTTGCATATAGGTAAATGTGGTGGCAGTCCCCATATCGATAATGATTGCATCTTCCCCATATGTCGCTTTTGCGCCTGAGGCGGCCGCAATCAAATCAGCACCGACTTCTTTGGGATAATCGGTATTGACTTTAATACCGGTTTTAATACCAGGTTGGACAAATAATGGGGTAATGTTGAAGTAACGCCCTAAAAAGGTTTTAAAGGCGGTGTTGACTTCCGGCACAACCGAACAAATAATGACATCATCAACATCCGTGAATAAATGTTTGAGCATCGCATAATATTCATCCGATGATTTTGTCTGATCAGTTTTATAACGGAACGTTTCTTTAATGGTGCCGTTGCCTTTACCAATCACAATATTGGAATTGCCGATATCGATATACAGTACCATAGTATTCACCTATTTTTCATCAATATTTAATGCTTTTTCATCTTGATAACGGTCCTCAGAGAAAAACTCTGAACGCATAAGACGCAGGACAATCGGGGTCCCTACCAAGGCAGCAATCCCCATCTCAAGTGGCGCAACAATCGGTAAGATAGTATAGATTAAGAAATCGAAAATTGCGGCCCCTAAGACACCTTCATAAAACGGCGTCATCGCAATGGCTGTTCCCATGACCAATAAGGTATGAATTAATGTCACAACCAAGAATGTCGCAGCGACACTTGCGGCTTTATGTTTAATCAAGTGTTTGAAGCCGGCATACACATACCAAATCACAAACCCGAAGATTGCGCGAGGTACAACCGCAAGCAATGGATTTTGGAACATCAAATCAAATGGTTGACTGGCACGCATTAACGCCACAAACCAAGATGAGACACCAAAGACAATCCCAAGTATTAGGCCCATCTTGCGTCCTCCATACATCGCACCGATGATGACAGGAATATGAATCAAGGTAATTGACATTCCAAATAATGGAATGAAGCCGATGGTTGGAAACCAAGCCATCAAAAAGATAATTGTCGCGAACATCGCGATGGTGGTCATTTCTAAAACTCTTTTGTTTCTCATTTTTTTTCTCCTCTATTTTGGGCCCTTTAGGGTCCCTTATTATGGATATATATTTGAAACCTTTGTGAGTGTGCTTCCGTCCTTCACGGTACGGGTGCACCAAAGATTATTGACTAAACGTTACGTTTTATTGATTCATAAGTTTCTGTGTCGAATGACTTAATCAACACTTGAAGCATGTCACGAACGGCATGGTAGTCGTTTTCGTGAATCATTGAGGTGGTGGAGTGAATGTAGCGTGCGGGCATTCCGATTGTCGCAACAACAACCCCTTCACCATGTAGTTGAGCACGCGCCGCATCGGTTCCACCCATTGATTTATAATATTGGAACTTAATATTGTTTTCTTTGGCAATTTTTTCAATGTGTTGTTTCATGCCTTGATGCATAATCGCATTAGGATCATAGAAACGCACTAAGAATCCTTCATTGAGTTTACCGCTGATTTCATCGCCATCAAAAGAATCGGCACATGGTGAACAATCAACAGCCAAGAAGATATCTGGATCAACTTTTGCGGTCGCAGTTGCGGCTCCTCTTAATCCAACTTCTTCTTGAACAGTCGCCCCGGCATATAAAGAACAAGGCAAGGTTTCATCTTTTAATGTTTCGAGAATATCTAGGCTCATCGCACAGCCAAAACGGTTGTCCCATGCTTTAGAAATATGCTTTTTCCCATCTTTGGTTTTAACATAATTATTACGGGCGATGATTTGCTGGCCAATTTTAACACCGAGTTTTTCGGCATGTTCTTTATCATCAGCCCCTACATCAAGCAATAATTCATCGAACTTGAGGGATTCGTCCTTTTTGCCTTTTGTCAGATGCGGTGGCTTGCTGGCTGTTACACCAGGAATTTCTTCTAAATCGTCAGTATAGATAATCATATGCTGGGATAAAAAGACATCGCCTTTAATCCCACCTAGATTAATCATTTTAACAAGACCTTCTTTGGTGATGCCTGTTACCATGCCACCAACTTCATCCATATGACCAGCCAGCATGACTTTAGGCCCTTTTGATTCTTTGTTTAAGACACCAAAAATTCCACCGAGTCTATCTTCCACCAAATCGTTGGTCGATTTGAGTATTTCTTCTTTCATATAACGTTTAACGTGTTTCTCAAAACTTGGTGCACCGGGAAGTTCAACTAAATCTTTGTAAAATTTCTTCATGATACATCCTCCTTAAGGGAAATGATAGTTTTATATATTGGACCATCCACTTTGAATTTTTCTTCAAATTCAGTCATGATGTTTTCAGGATAATCATCCGCATGAAGATCAAGGGTCAAATCATGCATAATGACACCGAAACGATTGAATGATTGGATGGAATATTCAAATAAAGGTCGGTTATCGGTTTTAAACTCGATGGTTCCTTCTGGTTTTAGTAACTGTTTATACTGATGTAAAAAACTTTCATGGGTCAGACGTCTTTTTTCATGACGCGCTTTTGGCCATGGATCAGAAAAATTCAAATAAATCGTTGATAAACTGCCAGGATTAAGACACTCACTAAGTTGCTTAGCATCCATTTTAACTAAATATAGATTCGGCTGTGGATCATCAATTTGTTTTTCCAGTGCCCTGACAATGACGCTGTCGTAAACTTCTAACGCCAAATAGTTTTGATCAGGATTGCGTTTGGCCAATGTATGAATAAATTGCCCTTTACCGCACCCTATTTCAATGTTAAGTGGGGCTTTGTTTTTAAAAAGGTTGTTTAATAATTTCTTTTCTTCACGTGCTACGGAGACAATATAATCGGGATGGTTATTGATTTTCTCCTCAGCATATTTCACGTTTCTCAGTCTCATAAAATCACCTTCACCATTATAACAAACTTAAGCGGGTTATTGAAGGCAAAAACTTATATTTTAATGTCCTTGCGCGTTAGTTCATAAATGGCTTCCATATAAATCGCGGTCCCTTCAATCAAATCATCAATAAAGATATGTTCATCGATTTGATGGGCTACATCTTTTCTGCCTGGCATGACCATACCAAAGGCGACACCTTTATCGAGTGCGCGGGCGAAGGTACCTCCACCGATGGTATAGGGTTCATTCTCGTAATCATTCGTAATTTTTTGATAACTGTTCATCAATAACTTAATAAAAGGTTCGTCTTTCTCTACATGATGCAAGGGCATATTTTGAGAGAACTCATATTTCATATTGAATTTTTTAGCTGTATTCGAGATTTTTAATGCGGTTGATTTTAAGTTAAATCCTTGTGGATAACGAATATTAATCCCCATTTTAACTGTATCTTTATGGTATTCAAAAATACCAGGATTGATGGTTAGATTATGCATGACAGGATCTTTTAAATCAATTTCGAGTTTTTCTCCATATGGGTCAAATGATAAATGTTCATTGATAAAATTGATAAACGGATTGTCGAGATGTTGACCTAAAAATTTAGCAAGAATAAAGGCGGCATTCACCCCTAAATTCGGTGTCATCGCATGAGCGTTTTTCCCATGGACAATATATTTATCTCCTTTGATTTCACCGTTATAGTCATTGTATTTAAGGAACGATTTAAATTCCTTAGATAAATTTTTGGATAAGGTCGCTTGAGCGTAATCAGGCACAACATTGTAGCGCTCTCCGGATGAGAAACTTATCAAGTCATCCCCGTGATATTGACCATGAAGATCAAAAACGTAAATCCCTTTTTCCCCATGGATAAGTGGGAATGTCGCATCTGGAGAGAACCCAAATGATGGCATTTCTTCTGTTTCAAAGTATTTGGCAATCCCGCGCCAACGTGTTTCTTCATCGGTACCCATGATTAAGCGTACACGCTTGTGAAATTTCACATTTAAATCTTTTAAAAATTTAAGTGCAAAATACGATGCAATCGTTGGGCCTTTATCATCAGATGTACCGCGACCATAAATTTTTCCATCACGAATAGATGGTTCAAAAGGTGGGGTTGTCCACCCCTCAGGCGATGCCGGAACAACATCCAGATGGGTTAAAACACCTAAGATGTCATGCCCTTCGCCGTGTTCAATATGTGCGGCATAATTTTGTACATTTTTGACGATAAAGCCATCTTTTTTACCAAGTTCAATCATATGATGCAACGCATCGTTAATTTTTTTACCAAAAGGTGTTTCACTCTCTGGGTTATATTCAGTGAGAACACTTTCGATTTTACATAGTTTTTTGACTTCATCAATTATTTGTTGTTGGTGCTCTTTTACATAAGTTAAAAAGTCCATTTTTATCACCTCTGATTGTTGTAATAATACCATGAATAAGGGTTATATTCAATTATGGAGAATATCTTTTCACAGTGTTTTTCTAAGGAGTTATGAAATGTGTGAACCCCTGATACACAGATTGAATATAATGTGTCATATATATAGACATATACTTAATAAAGTATCACTTTTAATGTTAATAATTTAAACCTTGTGAAATCCCTTGTCTTCACGCTGAGCATTAAGTATCATAGAAGTATAACCTATCTAGGAGGAAGTCATGCAAAACGAAGGGAAATCAACAGAATTCAACGAATTTTCACGCTCAGACAATGTCAAATTACGTGCTATTCTTACGACCTATAGTCGGTATCTGCACTTTCAAGGTTACTCCTCACGAAGGGAATACTTATGGAATCTATTCGGGCTTGGCGTTCCAATTTTATTTTTCTTGTTATTATACCGTATGCATGTTTTTATATTCATCTATATCCCTATTCTTTTTTTGATAGTTTCTTTCTTTCCGCTATTTGCATTGCTCTCAAGACGCTATGCAGATGCAGCCCTACCAAGGCTATGTATCATGCCTTTATTTTTAGTGTTCGTACCAATTCCACTTTACATTCAAGTGACAGCGGTTGTGGCGGTCTTTTTACCGACAATATTGCCCACGCGCACATTAGAAAATAAGCCGTCCACATCATAGTGGTCGGCTTATTTTTATAATGTCTTTAGTAATGCTCGGACCGGTAAAGCTTCAACATTATCGATTTTCATAGGGACGCACCATAATTCATAGGCACCTGGTGAGATTTCAGATAAATCAATACCTTCTAAAATGATAATATTAGCCCCTAACAATGTATCATGGGTTGGATGCCCAGGTTGAGCACGTTCGATACCTAGCGCATCGATTCCAACGCCGCGTACCCCTTTTTCTTTAAGGTAAATCGCTGCTTCGTGATCGAGATAAATAAAATCGTAATTAAATGTTGCATCAAAACTGTTTTTGGTTTTGAATAACACAAAATCATTGGCTTTAATGTTGAGAGATTGTACAGTTTTAAGGTCAATTTTATCTTCAAGATGCGTGAGGTCATAAACCGTTGATGGTCCGATTAAAGGTTCTAATGAATGATCTTTAGATGTTCCACCATCTTCAATAGTGTGCAGTGGAAAATCGATATGCGACCCAGTATGAAGATTCATCTTAATGTCCGTTTCATACACACCATTGTCCGCAAAGGTTGCACTTTGAGAAAACTTGGGTTGCTTTTTGTCACGATTTTTATAGACAATCATATTTTCATGGATCGTTACCGTAATATCATGAATCATTGTATTCACTTCTTTCTTGCAATGTCTTTATTAAATCGTCTTCACTCTCATAAATATAAGGTGCTTTCATACAGCGGTTGGTTACCTGGTCGATGAAGCGCCATGTCGTTTCAATTTCATCCCAACGGGTAAAGAGCAAGGCGTTTTTCTTCACGATTTCAAGTAAGAGTTTTTCATAGGCTTCAGGGACATTACCAAAGGCATCTTTACCATGTGAATAATCCATGCGAGAGGGAATGATTTTATTAGAAAGCCCTGTTTCTTTGACATTCATTCTAAAGCTGACCCCTTCATCAGGCGCAACTTTGACAACGAGTTGGTTGTGGGTTAGTTTTTGATCAGGCCAAAGATTTTTAGTAACATCATTTTCCTTAAAGTCAATGATAATTTCACTGGATTTTTCGTTCATCTTTTTCCCTGTCATCATATAAAATGGTACATCACGCCAGCGCGAATCATCAATAAATACTTTTAATGCCACAAAGGTTTCGGTTCGTGAATCTTTTCTTACTTTTGGTTCGGCTTTGTAGCCCTGATATTGAGCGTTAAAGACATCACCTTTTTCTAGTGACAGTTTTTTAAGTAAAGAAACTTTTTCTTTTCGAATACTCTGCGCATTAAAAGCACGGGGGGCTTCCATGGCAGTAAGCGCAAGCATTTGAAGTAAGTGAGACTGAACCATATCACGCAAAGCCCCGATGGAATCATAGTAGTTCCCTCGGTTATCTATGCCGTGTTTTTCTTTGACAATAATACTGACTTTTTCAATAGAATCTTTATTCCAGTCACTCTCAAAAATGCGGTTCGCAAAACGCAGGGTAAGAATGTTTTGAATCATTTCCTTGCCGAGATAATGATCAATTCTATAAATTTGGTCTTCCTCAAAATAATTCCATAAGGTGCGGTTAATTTCATGGGCACTTTCTAAATCTTCACCAAATGGCTTTTCAAAAACAATGCGGGCGGTATTTTCGCCTTTTTTAATCAAACCATTTTGTGAAAGCCCGCCCGCTACTTTCGGAAAGAGCGAAGGGGGCAAGGCGAGATAAAAAATCTTTTCAGTATTCTCACCATTACTTTCTATTTTACCCTTTAATGCATCATAACCACTTGCTTCATCTAAAGAAACTTTTACGTATTCAAGCATAGTGCGAATCTCAGAAATTTTAGAAGAATCCACGGCTTCATCAACCGCCGCTAAATAATCACTGGTATCCCAGTCTCTACGTCCGACACAAAGGATTTTTGTGTCACCAGGCAAGTGATTATTTTTTTGTAAGTTATTTAAAGCGGGTAAGAGCTTGTTGTACATCAGATCGCCCGTTGATCCGAAGATAGTAAATACGGTCATTTTTTATGGACCTTGTGTCCGCCAAATTGTCCGCGCATCGCTGCTAAGACACGCTCTGTAAATAACGCTTCATCTTTTGATTTGTAACGGGCAAATAATGATGCAGCAATCGCTGGGGTTGCGACTTTCTTTTCAATGGCATCCTCTAAAGTCCAGTCTGCTTCGCCTGAAAAATCAACGATGCCTTCAATGCCTTCCAATGTCGGATTTTCTTTAAAGGCCGCTTGGATAGTATCTAAGAGATAACTCTCAATGATAGAGCCATGTGACCATGTTTTTGAGACGGTTTCAAAATCAAGATTAAATGCACTTTTTTCCAGTAACGCAAAGCCTTCCGCAAGAGATTGCATCATGCCATACTCGATACCGTTATGAATCATTTTCACGTAATGACCCGCACCGTTTGCACCCATGTGACCATAACCATTTTCAGTGGCGACGTCAATAAAGAGGGGTTCAAAGCGTTTAACAACTTCGCTATCCCCACCGACCATTAGTGAAGCCCCATAGCGGGCACCTTCAGTTCCACCAGATACACCGGCGTCAATATAATTCAAGCCATTGGCTATAAATCGTTGCGCACGGGTTACAGAAGACTTATAGTTTGAGTTACCGCCCTCAATGACTGTATCACCTTTATCAAGGGACGCATAAAGTTCATCGAGAACGTCATCCGTAATTTTCCCTGCCGGCACCATAACCCACACCGCTCGGGGTGGTTTAAGTGCGTTGATCATTTCGTTTATGTTTTTAACAGTTTTAACACCTTCGATGGTAGGATTTGAGGGATCGAGTCCGATGACTTCGTGACCACTATCAACCATGTTTAACGCAAGGTTGCCACCCATTTTTCCTAAACCAATTAATCCAATTTGCATACTATCACCTTTTCTATTTTATTAATATAATTGTAGCATTATTTAGTGTTGAATACGATGGAGATACGTTCATTTTTCATTTCATCCCTTATTTTAAATGCATGCATTAAGTCGTTAGATGAAACATCTATTCTAATTAAGCGTATTTACAGTAAATAAAGGGTTTTCAGTGATTGGTTAGCCTGCAAACAAAAAGCTCTCCACGGAGAGCTTTTAAGGCTATAAGTGTTTTAACAGAGCATACCGTTTTTTTCCACGTTTGATAATTGTGTATTGTTGTTCCAAGGCGTTGGCTTTGGTAAGGACCGTTGTTTCATCTTGGATTTTTTCGCCGTTAATAGCGATAGCATTTTGTTTTAAGAACGTACGCGCTTCACGCTTCGAACTGGCAAGCGTTGATTCAACTAAGCCATCAACAATATTAATATCATCGCTAATTTCGGTGATTGGCACGCCTTCAAAGCCCATTTCAATTTCTTTGGCACTAAGGGCAGTGACATCACCTTTGAACAATGCTTCTGTGATTTTTAGGGCTTGTTTTAGAGCATCTTCACCGTGGACCAACGTTGTTAGATATTCTCCAAGCGCTTTTTGAGCATGACGAAGATGCGGTGATTCCGCCATTTTCGCCTCAATATCGTCAATAAACGCTTTGTCGTATTCAGTAAACTGTTTTAGACGTTCTATGGCTTCATCATCATCTAAGTTAATCCAGTATTGATAAAATGCATACGGTGAAGTTTTTTCAGGATCGAGCCATACAGCGCCATCTGCGGTCTTACCGAATTTGGATCCGTCTTTTTTGGTGATCAGAGGAATCACTAAGCCGTAAGCTTTGTGTTCAATGCCTAATGTTTTACGGATAAGTTCAAGCCCAGCGGTGATGTTTCCCCATTGGTCTTGTCCGCCAATTTGGACGGTGCAGTTTTGGGTTTTGTATAATTCTAAGAAGTCGATAGATTGGATGATTTGGTAAGAGAATTCCGTAAAGCTAATGCCATCTTCCAAACGACTTTTCACACTGTCTTTGGCCAGCATGGTGTTGATGTTAAAGTATTTGCCGTAATCACGTAAAAAGGAAATGGTGTTAATCCCTTCCAGCCAGTCGTAGTTATTGACGACTTTGGCTTCGGGTAATATCTTTCGCACTTGTTTTTCGATGCCTTTGGCGTTTTCCATGGTTTGTTCTAACGTAAGAAGTTGGCGTTCACTATTACGACCTGACGGATCACCAATTAACCCCGTTCCACCACCAATTAGCAGGATGGGTTGATGGCCGTGGGCGGCTAGGCGTTTGGCAACCAAGTACGCAAGCAAATGCCCAACATGCAGTGAATCTCCGGTTGGATCGGCGCCAAGGTAAAATGTAACTTTTTCTTTGGTTAGCTTTTCTTCTAACGTTTCGTCTGTTAAGGCGTATATTAAATTTCTGTAGCGTAAATCTTCAATGATATTCATAATGGTTCCTCCTTAATAAATAAAAAAAGGTGGTACGTATAAAGGACGAATATAATCCGCGGTACCACCTTTGTTTTAGATTAACTAACACTCAATCGGATAACGGCTTAACCGTCCATTATTTGGTAATGGAAACCTTCCAAGTGTACACCATGGCTATCTCTTAGTTCGCAGCACCACTAAGTCTCTTGAAGACAGGGGACATGGCTTGTCTTGTGCATTGTTTTTATTATTTGTTCAGTGTGGTATTTCTAGCAATAATATCATGATCGAGCATGACAGTGCGTTCTTCGACTTCTTCTTGGTTCATGACTTTTGTTAAGACACGCATTGAGACAGCCCCGATATCATAAATCGGCACATCAACACACGTCAGGGATGGTCTAGCAAGTTGTGCGTACTTCGTATTTTGGAAGCCTACAACACTGATATCTTCAGGGATACGCACTTGATTCGCTCTGGCAACGTTCATGAATGACACAGCAATGGAATCACGTACTGCGACAACCCCATCAACTTTATGATTTTTAAAATACTCGTTAAAGTGTTCAGTGTTGATACTGATGCGTCCACTGGTACGCATGATGCGTGGGTCTAACGATGCTTCTTGCATGGCACGCAAGTAGCCTTGTTCTTTTTGATCGTTGACCATATATTTGCGGACAGTTGAAACCATGAATACATTTTTACGGCCTTCATCAATCAGTTTTTTCGTAATTTCATATCCTGCTTTTTCATAATCGATTGAAACACTAGGAATCTCTTCACTTTCAGGATAGAGGGTATTGGTTAATACGATAGGAATCTTATATTCATCACGCATAGTCATGAGGAAATCGTATTGTTTTGGTGTGATTTCGTCATTCAAATAAAGCATTCCATCAACTTGAGCAGCCACAACCTCTTTCAAAATATCCTCTTCTGAGGATTCTTCGTTATCAAGGATGTATAACAGTATAGAATACTTGTATACACGGGCAATATCGGCGATACCATTCATCATCTCTGCGATGGATGCACGTGACATATCCGGAACCAATACCGCAACAGTCGTTGATTTACGACTAGCGAGTCCTTTCGCGAATGCGTTGGGTTTATAGCCTAATTCTTCAATGACTCTGAGTACGCGTTCTCGTGTTTCAGGTTTTACTTTTTCAGGATTATTGATGGCACGTGACACGGTTGCGAGTGAGACTCTTGCGGCACCTGCGACATCATATATTGTTGCTTTACTCATGAAACCACCTTCTTTCCTTGCAAATATTATAGCACTATATGAAAATGTTTTCAAACATTTTCATAGATTTGATTTTAGTTTAAAAAAAGCCTGTAAAAAGGCTTTTTTTATTAACGACGTTCTTTGATGCGTGACTGTTTGGCACTACGTCCGCGAATGTAGTTCAATTTCGCACGTCTTACCTTACCTTTTCTTACCACTTCAATACCGGCAATGGAAGGACTGTTCACTGGGAACGTTCTTTCAATACCTACACCGAAAGACATCTTGCGGACAGTGAATGTTTCACTGACACCTGATCCTTGGCGTTGAATGACAAGTCCTTCGAAGACCTGGATACGTTCGCGGGTTCCCTCTTTGATGGTAACCGATACACGGACGCGATCCCCAGGACGAAACGCAGGAAGGTCAGTTTTCAAATACTCTTGCGTAATTTCGCTGATGAGCTTTTGAGACATTGGAATCACTCCTTAGTAGAATAATATTTTTAATTTGTTCATAGAGTGCATTTTCCAGCGGAACAAACGATTTTTCACAGCGCAAACAATTATAGCATATTCATTTAAATGTTACAACTAATTTTCTGATTTTTTCAAATACTTTTCATAAAGGTCCGGACGACGTTTTTGTGTGCGTTTCAAGGCTTCTTCTTTACGCCAGATGTTGATATTTTCATGGTGACCTGACAATAATACCTCAGGAACACTTTTCCCTTCAAAGATACGTGGCTTGGTGTATTGTGGATATTCAAGCAAAGACATCGAGAAGGAATCATCTTCATGGGATTGGGCATTGCTTAAAACCCCAGGAATCAAACGAACCAGTGAATCAATAACGGCCATCGCCGCAATTTCACCGCCTGTAAGCACGTAATCTCCAATCGAGATTTCCACATCAAAGTAATCTCTTATACGCTCATCATACCCTTCATAATGCCCGCATAAAATAATGAGATGATCGTTTTTCGATAAGGTTTGGGCCCGTGACTGCGTATAAGGAATTCCTTGGGGGGTCATAAGGATTTTTAAGGCTTGTTCATGCCCTTCAAGCGCACGCAATGCTCGCACAACCGGTTCGACTCTTAAGACCATGCCGGCGCCACCACCATATGGGGTATCATCGACACTTTTGTGTTTATCAACACTAAATTCTCGAAAGTCATGGACATTTATGGTCACGCTGCCTTTTTCTTGGGCACGGCCAATAATCGAATGTTTAAAGACTGGTTCAATCATATCAGGAAATAAAGTCAAAACATCAATTGTCATAATAATCCCTCAACTTCTTTTAGGGTTATGGTTTTCTCAGCCATATCAACCGCTTCAACATAGACTTTTAAAAACGGCACCAGTTTGGTTTGGTTATCACCCATATCAATGCGCAACATCGCTGCTTGCGGCATATCAAGGACTTCTTTGACACTGCCGATTAATTGGTTCGCCAAATATACGTTAAGACCAATTAAGTCATCGTAGTAAAAGGCATCATCTTCCAGTGGTTCCCGTGAAGATTCGTCAATATAAAGCGTCGCGTTACGAAATTTTTCTACCGCTTGGGCATCACTAAACTCTTCAAACGTTAAGACATCTAACGTGCCTTTTTCAAAAAATCCGGCAATAGTTACGCTTTGATAGGTGTTTTTGTGTTTAATATATAACGTATTGCCTACCTTGTAGCGACTAGCTTTAAAATCAGAGTCGGTTTTGACACGGACACTGCCTTTGATACCGTGGGGTTTGGTTATCGTACCGATTGGAATTTTCTCCATATGAATCACCTACTTTTGAAACATTATTTTTTCACTGCTAAACATCTTATTGAGTGCAACAATCAAAATAGCAGTATAAAGTAAACTCGAAAGAATGGTAATGATGAGATTAACCAGGGTAAAATCAAACATTAAAATACCACTTAAGACATTAATCGGGCCATAGATTGGAATAAGATGGACCAGTGCGGCATTTGATGTATCGGCCCCAAATGAGTTCATCACCCCAACGATAATGGCAATAAAATAAAATGGCATAATCAGCATTGACGCTTCTTTGATGGTCTTAGCATACGCACTGAGTATGGAAATAAGTGCAACGATGAATAACACCGTACTCATCAATAATGCCAAAATCAACAAGTATTCACGTACAC
>PWOH01000136.1 GCA_003557505.1 Mollicutes bacterium
AAAATATTTTTAAAAAATATACTGATAAAATAGCATCACTGTTCCTTACCATAATCTTGCTAAACACTAGTTATTTTGATTATAAATTCATAACATAACATCATAATCCCACTACTATTATTATATTTTAATATCCACTTTTAAGCATCACTTAACTCAAAAAGTCACGTTTTTGTTTGTATTTTCATTCTGATTTTGTTATATTTATATTATAGGAAAATATTAGTTAATGGGTGGTTGACATATGAATAATAAAATTTATGAGAGTTTATATCCTCTTTCGGAGTCCAAAACACCATAGACAAAACGGTTGAACAAGCTTTAATATATTTACAAGCTATCATTTCGTATGTTTAAGGTGTTTTTATTTTACTCGCAATGGATGTGAAAATTAATAAATAGTCAATAATCGTATAAACCCATGATTAAGGATGTGATATATGTTTTCGCAGAATTGGAACCAACATAAAATTATTATTAATTTAAAATTATTAAATATTAGGAGGGTACCAAAACAATGAATGTAAAACGTATTTTATTAGCATTACTACTTTCTTTAACATTAGTTTCTATTGCCGCTTGCGGCAACGGTGAAGTTTCTGAACCTGAATTAGAGTATAGAACAACTGACACCCACTTACAGTGGCGCTATGAAGGTGAAGATACTTGGAGAAACGTTATGCCTTTAGACCAATTAAGAGGTGACGATGGTCAAGATGGTCAAGATGGTTCTCAAGGTGCACCTGGTACAGATGGTCAAGATGGTGAAGATGGACGAGAAGTTCAAATTCGCAGTACGGACACAATGATCCAGTGGCGTTATGAAGGCGAATCTATCTGGCGCGATTTAATGCCTCTTAGCATGTTAAGAGGGCCTAGAGGCCAAACTGGTCCTTCTGGTGCGAGCGCATATGAGATGTATCTTGAAAACAATCCGAACTATGACAAAACCGAAGATGAGTGGCTAGACGATTTAACCGGTAACCGTCTAAGTAAAAGCGATACATTAGATATTTTAACGAGAGACGAATTTGTTTCAGCTATCAGCGATGGCATTGAGAGAATTCAACTTCAAAATGATATTGACATTACAGATTTAGAAGACATCATAGGATTTGAAGAGGATGACGTCCTAGTTATTGAAAATCCAGTTCACATCAATTTTAATGGTTATACAATTGAGGGTGACTTAGAAATTGATACACCTTCTGATGGTGAAGTTAATTTTTATGCCATTATTGATAGTAAACTTGATGGGAATTTGCACGTGAACGCTCCTAACCTCACATTAACTATTAGTGATCATGTTGAAATCACTGGTGATCAAACGGTAGATGAAAAAGACACTGATGTTTCTCTTAACGTCCCTGAAGACTTCTCAGATATCGCAGACGGTGTGACCATTGAAGTTGAAGATGGCGAAATTAATATCAATGGTGTCTTACTCCTTGGAGAATTGGTTGAAATACTAGGCCTTGATGGTGAAATCGAGAGATCTTATAGCTTTGAAGCTTTCGACGATGATGACATCGTTTATGCTGCATTCGCACCTGAAGAAGAAAACGGTGACGAAGAAGAGGCAGTAGGTCCTGTTGAATTCCCAGAGTGGAAATATGAATACGTTACAAGTGCTATGGTTTTAAGAGTCATTCCTGAAAACCCATATTCAACTCATGTTTATACAATCAATGTAACCAGTGGAACTGAGACAACAACATCTATTGATTATAATGATTTAGGTCTGGGTACTTCATATAATGATGAAAAAGAAACTGTGACACTTGATGATATCGATTTTGGTTATAAGAGTCTTTTATTATCTGGTTCTGACATCATCCAAGGTCAGGCATACAACGGTGAAATTTACAACTTAGATCCTCTATACTTATTAGAAGTAAAAATCACTTTTGATGATTCTAGACCTCTTCCTAACTATAATTTGTTAGCTGGATACGGAGCTAGAGAAACAGATCCAGATGAAGATAATTATGGTGAATTAGTATATGCACGTACAATGGCACCAACTGCAGACTCAACCGATTATGTACACTACTTTGACTTTTCAAGAACATCATTTACTCATTTCTCACTTTTAAACTTACAATATGCGATGTATATTGAAAGCATTGAAGTTACATATGCTGATTATGATGAGGTTGTAGTTCCTGAAGCTGAAATTACTGCATTCTTAAACGAATATTTAGCATTACCTGCAGAAACTGACGAAGATTTAACTCTAGTAGAAGAGATTACCATCGTTAATCAAACGTATACTATTGTATGGGCTTCAAGTAATGAAGATGTTATTGCAACAGATGGTACAATCACTAGACCTGATTTATTTGACGATAATGAGGATGTAACATTAACCGCAACCATCACAGATGGTAATGGTTATGAACATACAGTCGTCAGTGAAGTCACAGTATTAGCTATTAAGTGAAGTCACAGTATTAGCTATTAATAGTCTTTCATTTAATTACGAAGACGCAGGATTTGGTCCTTATAATGACACAGAAGAAACTTTCACTATTGATGGTGTTGAATTCGGCTACATTGAATTCGGTAATTATGATGACACAACAATGCAAGGTAGAGCAAATGATGGTCGAATTTACAATATGAATAACTTGAATATTGCTGAAATCGTTATTACTTTTGACCCAAATCAACAATATGATCCTACCTTCACATTCTTCGGCGGATATGATGCAAATGATGAAGATACTGAATTAACAGCTGATGTTGAAGAGCGTGTCTATACATACGATTTTACAGACACTGATTTTACGCATTTCCTGATTAGAAATGATAATTATGCACTCTATATCATGGAAGTTGAAATCACTTTTGAACTAACTGATTAATTTAACACTCAATAAGCTTAAGTGATGATTCATTATTAAAAAAAGGGGCTGTAATGAAAAGAAGTCTTAACTGATTTCATTCATGCAGCTCTTTTTTCTTTGTGAAAATATAAAGAAAAGTACAGTTTTCTGTACTCAAGCGAAAGTTAAAAGGTATTTCCTACCGAAATGAACCGTCCCCTGTCAAGTAGACAGTGGAAATAATTAAATAGTCTGTAAGGCCTGATTCCGATATTCAATCGGGGTCAGGCCTTTTAATACGGGTGAAAACCGTTGGTTATTATAAAACTCTATATAGGCGTCGATGGCTTCCTTTAATGCTTCTGTGGTATCGAAGTTATTGAGATGATACATCTCTGATTTGATGATGCCGAAGAAGCCTTCCATCGGTCCGTTGTCGATGCATCGTCCAACCCTAGACATGCTTTGAATGGCGCCGATGTCTTTCAGCTTTCTATTGAAGACACGACTGGTGTATTGGAATCCTCGGTCACTATGAAATAGCGGCTTTGCATCTGGATTTTTTGCGATGGCTTTGTCGAATGTCTTGAATACTAGCCTGTTATCATTTCTCTTCGAGATTTCGTAGGCAACGATGCTGCGGTCGTGGAGGTCGAGGATGGCGCTGAGAAAGAGTTTTTGCGATGTTCCTTTGACCCTGAACTCCGTGACGTCCGTGAGCCATTTCATGTTCGGCGCCTCGGCGTTGAAGTTTCGTTTCAGGATGTTCTCGGCGACGGTTTGCGGCGTTGCCTTGATGTAGCCCTTGCGCTTCTTGCGTATCTCGGCCTTGATGCCGAGATACCGCATGAGTCTTCGGATCCTCTTATGATTGTATTGGGTATGATTAAGCTTGTTTACGAAAAGCGTCATCCGCCGGTAACCGAGAATCCTGTTGAATGTCTCATGGTATCCGAAGATGATCTGGGCGAGCTCCTCATCGTAGGCTTCTTTCTCAGGAACCACACGATTCAACCATTGATAGTAGGCGCTCCTTGCGATGTCTAGCACTTTGCACATGAAAACTATCGGATAGTCTTTCTCGGCGTGAAGTTCTTGAATCGCGAGATATTTCACTTCTTGCCGGACTTTTGTGAGGCACGCCTCCTTTCGATTTCCTTCAACTTTTTTAGAACGTCACGCTCAATCGTCAAGCGTTCGTTCTGCCGCCTCAGGCGTTCATTCTCACGCTTGAGTTTCTCTGTCTCACTGAGATTCTTATCGTGCTTTGTCTTACCGCGGCGGTCAAGAAGCCCTTCCTCACCGTGTTCGTCGTACTTCTTCACCCACTGATAGACCTGGGCGTACGAGACATCGTACGCTTCGGCGGCGTGGGTGTACTTCCTCTCGTTTCTAAGACAGTAGTGCACAATCTCCAAGCGTTCCTCATACGTTGTCTTGCGATGTTTGGCCATGTATACCTCACCTTTCGGATTGTAGTCTTTTAGTTCTACATGGCCATTATACTTCCTAATCCAGTCTTTTAAAACACTTCGGCTGCTTATCTCATGCTTTTCCATTAGTTCCTGAGGCGAAAACCGCCCACTGATATAGTTCTTGACCGCGCTTACCTTCGCTTCTTTGGTATATGCACGGTTTCTTGTCTTCCGATCAAACGCCTTATCTCCTTGAGCATCGTACATATTACACCATTCTCTAATAGTATCCCTATGAACATTCAGTTCCTCTGAAATCTGTGTTGGTCCCTTAAGGCCCTCTTTGTATTCTTGGACTGCTTTTATCTTG
>PWOH01000086.1 GCA_003557505.1 Mollicutes bacterium
AAAGAGGCAATTAACGCATTGCAAGAAGCGATTCAATCCGTTATGCATCCCAGTGTAGATACCGTCTTTATTGGACTTGGTGATGTTGCATCCGCAGCGGATGAGACAAAGGTTGTCGATGCCTTAAAACAAATCCCCTCCTTAAAAACGCTCAATATTATTGTAAAAAATGATGTCTATAATGCCCATGGGGCCGCTTTTGGTCCTAATGAAGGAATACTTCTCATTGTTGGTACGGGCAGTGTCGCCTTTGGCCGTGATCAACACGGCAATACCCTAAGAGTCGGTGGATATTCCTTCAAAGCCGGTGATGGTGGAAGTGCTCATGACATTGGCATGCGTATGTTAAGACGATTACCTAAAATTTTTGATGGTCGTATGGCATCTTCCTCACTTAGCGATTATTTGATGGATGAATTTGACATCACAACCGCAGCCGATATTGTAGAAATGTTTGAACACTTGTATAACAATCGCTCCGAAGTTGCACAGCTGGCAATTACAATCAATGATTACGCCAAACAAGGCGATTTTCACGCCCTTGAAATCATAGATGAAGGCATTCGTGAATTAATGAAAATGGTGCATCAAGTCGCTAAAAAGCTTTCTTTCACACACCCAGTAGTAAGCATCAATGGTTCACTGGGCACAAAAGAAGGGGTTTATAAAAACCGTTTGTTTGAAGCCTTGAACAAGGCAGATTATAAAGTGTCCGTCCTTAAGCACGATGCCGCTTACGGAGCCGCAAAATTAGCACTGGCGATACAAAATTGTTGACAATGTCTATAATTGTGATATAGTTTTTATAAATCGTTGCGCGGAAGAAGTAAGAACCCCATGCCTATCTAGAGACTTCGTGGTTGGTGGAAACGAAGAGACATGATTCTGAAATGGCTCCGCAAGAGCAATCCTGAACATAAGTATGGATTGACGTTTGCCTACGTTACAAGGCGATGGATATGATAGTATCCTGAGGCGGTTTTTTCTTGAACCGTAAAATGAGGTGGCACCGCGTTGATATATAAACCAACGTCCTCTGCGTTTTTTTGCAGAGGGCTTTTTTTTTATTATAAAAGGAGATGATTCCATTGACTTGAACAGATCGGGGCGTGATAGGGATAAACCGATAAAAAAATATAAAGGAGAATAACATTATGAATGAACAATCATTGCAGTTTAATAACTATGGGGGCGCTTACGTCCCACCAATGCTAGAAGCAGCTTTAAAGGAATTAGAAGAAACCTTTAATCGCTACAAAGACGACGAAGACTTTATTAACGAATTTAATCACTACATGCAAACTTACGTGGGTAGAAAAAATCCACTTTACCATGCCCAACGGATGAGCGATGCTTTAGAGGGCGCACAAATCTATTTGAAACGTGAAGATTTAAATCATACAGGCGCGCATAAAATAAATAATACCATTGGTCAAATTTTACTGGCAAAACGGATGGGAAAAAAACGTATCATCGCTGAGACAGGCGCCGGACAGCATGGCGTAGCGACTGCCACAGCCGCTGCGTTGTTTGGGATGGAGTGTACCATCTATCAAGGCGCACTGGATACTGAAAGACAACGTCTTAATGTGTTTAGAATGGAACTTTTAGGCGCCAAAGTGATCCCTGTAACCCGGGGAACAAAAACCTTAAAAGATGCGGTAGATGTGGCCATTGAAGATTGGGTAGAAACAAAAGATGAGACATATTACTTACTGGGAAGTGCCGTAGGCCCTCATCCTTTCCCACAAATCGTCAGACACTTCCAATCCATTATCGGTCAAGAAGCCAAACAACAGTTTAAAGACTTAAACGGAACCTTACCGGATTATCTGATTGCCTGCGTAGGTGGAGGCAGTAATGCCATTGGCCTTTTCAGTGCGTTTTTAGATGAACCTTCTGTCAAGTTAATCGGTGTGGAAGCCGCTGGAGAAGGGTTGGAGACCAAACGCCACGCCGCGACGCTTACAAAAGGCTCACCCGGCGTCATTCACGGTATGAAAACCATCGGTCTTTTTGAGAAAAATGGCGATATCAGTGATGTCTACTCCATTTCTGCAGGCCTAGATTATCCCGGGGTTGGCCCCGAACATGCCGCTCTTCATGATAGTGGCAGAGTGACTTATAAAAGTGCCACCGACGCAGAAGCGGTTGAAGCTTTTACGTTTTTAAGTAAAAAAGAAGGGATTATTCCCGCCATTGAATCATCGCATGCCATTTATGAGGCCATGCGTCTTGCCCCAACATTATCCCCTGAACAATCGATTATCATCAATCTTTCCGGTCGTGGTGATAAAGATGTTGAAGCAATCAAATCTTACATGGATGCCCGTGGTGTGTAACCCACTAAAATGAAATTGCAAGTCAAAAATCCTACAATATATACAATAAACGCCTACATTAAGGCGTTTATTTTTTTATGTTTTCGTAAGTAAAATTTTATATCTATGATAAAAATGTTAAAATGAATGTACAAAGGAGGCGATAAGATGAAACGTTTAGTACTTAGTGGATTACTGATTGTGAGTGGGTTAATGCTTTATGGCTGTGATCCCGATACGACAACGCCAGTATCGTATGCACCACAAGAAAGCTTTTATCGGGTGCGCACCGATGTGATTGATTTTGATAGTGATGCGCGAGAAATCGCGCAAGCAATTACTTCACGTGATGCCTTGGACACCTATATTAACGATATAGAAGCGATTTATAATCTCACCCAAGATACCCCAAGCTTTATTACCCTTACTGAACATTATGATGAAGCCTTTTTTGAGAACAATATTCTAGTGCTTATCCCACTTGAAGAACCTTCGGGTGCTATCAGTCATTTTATTGATGATATCATCATTGAATCAGAAGTCCTTACCATTAATATCCTAAGAAGTGTCCCTTCAGTAGGAACCACTGATATGGCAGCCTGGCATTTAATCATTCCACTTGAAGTTGAGGAGAATGCCTTTGAATCCATTGAAATTAACACTATAGACTAACCAAAAAAAAAAGCAGTTTTTATTACTGCTTTTTTTAACGCCAATTTTTCCGTTGGATGAGTTTGATGACTTCAGATACAACGACCATAACGATTAACCATATAAAATATAGTAAAAAAACATGGAGGATATGCCCAAAAAATAACGCGCCAAGTGATATTACCAGCGATATGATAAACATGATCGCAACGACGTAATGCTCATCTTGTGATCCACCCGCTACATAATACCCTGAATAAGCACCAAACAATACTTGTATAAATGCTAAAACAAAAATCATGATTGTCCCTCCATTCAAATCGTTCACCTATATTATACCGCATAATCAACGGAATGATAAGCCTTCACCGCAAAGTCGTTAAAAAACCCCGATCATGATGACCGGGGTTAATAGTTTTTATTCACGCACTGTTTTCAATGCAGTTGCCCAGGATTCAACTTGTGAAAAGAGGGTCTTGATATTATCGGTATGGACTGCTTGCGGTTCAAAGATCGATCCTTGTTTGAAGTCAGTGAAGAGTGAGAAGAAGACATGTGTTCTTACATCGGCAATATTCAACTCAGCCAAGACACCTCTAAGATGTTCAGCGGCACGAATTCCGCCCCCTGAACCATAACTGACAATACCGGCCGCTTTGTTATACCATGCTTCACGTGCGCTGTCTAGTGCATTTTTAAGGGCACCACTCATCGAATGGTTATATTCGCTCACGATAAAGACAAAGCCATCAAGGCTTTCCAATTTATCGTTCCAGCGTTTCACGCCTTCAGTGTCACTGGATTCACCTAATAAAGGCAAGTTATACTCAGCAATGTCAACGACTTCATAGTTGGCGTTTTGATCACTCGCTAATTTTTCAATATATTGTCCAACCTGTGGACTTACCCGTCCTTCTCTAGTGGATCCTAAAATAATTCCAATATTCAATGCCATAAAAAAAACCTCCTAATTGTTAGTGTGTTTGTAAGTAACTAAATATAGTATAATCGTAACCTGACTTACTTTCAATCTATATGCTTACTTTTTGTTACTAACTAAAAATTAGCACTCCATTCCTACTTTTAAGTCAAACATGTTAAAATAAATGTAACGAGGAGGGATTCATATGTGGATAGCCATTGGAGTTATATTTACACTTTTCCTTATTTTTACCGTCTTATGGATCATGGATCCACGAAGCGAACGAATTCCAACTGAAGTGCGCAAAGTTCAATATTGGTTGGATAAGCACAAAAATGAACTACAATCAAAGGATGTAGAGAATTTACAACAAGCGATCGACAAAGTATGGGATATTCTCCATAAACGCGAGGAAACCACGACCATTTTTTATGGGTCTTGCTGTAAGGTAGAATTACATGATGCCTATGAAACACTACATACTACGTTTTTTGATATTTATAAACAACGAATCGATAAAACAGCCACAACAAAAACTGCCTACGCTGCACTTGAGACCATTAAACCGCACCGCTTCAAAGTCGCCCAGGAAGTCTATGTTCCCAAACATGATCTACATGGGATTATTCATGCTTTGAATGACGATGATACCTATACAGTTTGTGATGTCGTTGAAAAATGTTATCGTGTTAATGAAGCGGAAATCGTTGTTAAGAAAAGCATTGAAGGGTCGTGAGGGAATGAAAGCTATCTTTAGTGGATTAAACGGAACGGTTGCACCGGTCGTCGCCAGTTACTTTAAAGAGCAGGGGCATAAAATCAAAGGCTATGACCGCGATGTTTTAGGCACAGAAGACTATGGTCTCATTAAGACCTTCTTAGAGACAGAACAACCCGATATCTTTCTACACTTCGCCCTTGGGGATGAAGCATGGAGTGAAATGTTGGCCAAGCTTTGTAAAAAGTTGAATATCAAATTCATCTACATTTCCAGTGTGTCTGTTTATGGCGACCATCAAAAAGGCCCCTTTACTACCAATGACATTCCTGAACCATCCAGTGAATACGGTCAGTATAAGTTAAACAGTGAAATCCAAATCAAAAAAGTCAACGGTGATAGTACAATTGTGCGAATTGGCTGGCAAATAGGCAACCGCCCCGGTTCAAACACCATGCTAGATTTCATTGATAAACAAATGCGTGACTTTGGGATTGTCTATGCCAGCGAGGATTTTTATCCGTCATGTTCAACACTGGAAGTAACTGCAGAGGGGATTTATCAAATTGCGAAGATGTCACCTGAGCTTTATCATTTGAACAGTAACCTCGATAAAAGCTTTTATGATATCGTTACGCTTCTTAAGAAACAACACCCTTTCATCAAAGTTAAAAAAACCAATGACCCTATTATCGATCATCGAATGATTGATGAGCGTTTTGTGGTCGAACGCCTCTAATCAAAAAGCCTTTCATCGTGAAAGGCTTTTTGTTTGCACATATAAACGTTGTTTTAGCCATAATAAAAGACTCGCAATGAGTATACTAATCGGTAAAATTATCCCTAATGAAGTGAACAGTACGCTGCGCAAGCCATGCATGGAAACATCCATGAAATCGTAAGGATAATATTGTAATAGTCCACCGAACATAAGGAAAAACGTAAAATATAAAAGCGGATGGATAATACCGATTAATAAATGCTTGAGTTTCGGAGCGGTTGTGTAGATAAAGAAATAAGTAAGATAAACAATTGGAATAATGGTATGTGATAGATGGCCTTGCAAGGACACTTGTCCATCAGCTAACAAAACATGAAAAACAATACTTGTCAGTAAAATACTGACCAATGCCGCAAACGACAGTATAATATACCATGGTTTTTGTGTTTTCGCTTTGAAGGCAATCGCAAAAGTAATTAAGACCAACAAGACACTTTGGTTGGTAAAATATCGGTGTGAATAAATAAGGTCGCTTAGATTCCAAACGGTCGAATAAATCGCAGTGAAAAGACCGATGCCGATTAAAACCTTTTGATTTTTTGATCTTGTCATTGCTTGGTCCTCGCTTTCACGTAATAATCTAAATCAGGGGTCAAAATGAAAGGAACGCTTCGCAATGTAGCAATATTATGAACACCAAGCGCACAGAAAATTGCCCGAATTTCATCAATGAGTGTCGCTACATGCTCAATCGCTTCTTCTAAATCATAGGTTGTGACCAAATGAAGGAAGTATCCTGATAATCCCACCATTTCAGCGCCTAAACGTAGTGCTTTAACGATATCCAAAGCCCCACGAATACCGCCACTGGCATAAATATGCATGTTGTCAATATTTCGCATTTCCAGTAATGATTCTACAGTGGAGAGTCCCCAATCATTAAAACTTTCATATTGGTGTGTGCGTCTGGCATTTTCAATGACCGAAAAGTTTGTGCCACCCCGCCCACTGACATCAATGTGTTGCACGCCGAGCGTTTTCAACTTCAAAGCAGTTTCTAATGATACCCCAAAACCGACTTCTTTAATGATAAGTGGAACATTCAGTTGACGGACTAACGCCTGAATATTTGTCTCCCATTGTGAAAAATCACGATCGCCCTCAGGCATGATGAGTTCCTGAACCGCATTCAAATGGATTTGTAAAGCATCCCCTTTAATTAAATCCAAGGCCTTTTGCGCGTTTTGTGGCAGATGTTCCGCCCCAAGGTTCGCAAGTAAGAAACCATTTGGATAATGCGTTCTTACGTTGCGGAAAGACGCTTCCCACTTCGTGTCCTTAAGCGCAGCAGAGACTGATCCAAGCGCCATGGGAATATTAAAATGATTTGCCAGCTTTGCCAATTTTATGTTGATAATTGCCGCCTGTTCAGAACCCCCTGTCATCGCATTGATATAAATGGGGAGTGAGGTATCATTCTCACAAAATTGTGATGATAAATCGACATCTTCAAGGCGTCCACCACTCAGCGCATTATGAATGAAGCGTACTTTATCAAAGTCATTAGCTTTTGTAGTTTGTTTTAAAGCATGGTTAATGTGGTCATCTTTTCTATTCAAATTAATCACTCCCTAAATCATCGACAATCATATAGCCCTTTTCATGGAGGGCTTCTTTGGCACGAATTAATGCATCATGGGAATCAAAAACCCCTAAAACATTGTCACCACCACCGGCTCCTGAGAATTTCATACAGCCACCATATTGTTTGACAATGATGCGAATTTTAGTCATGGCATCGGTATAAAAAGATAGTAGGTAGTCTTGCGCCAAGTCAGCATACAACTGATCAAGCGCCTCTATCTCTTCACAAAGTGGTTGTTCATTGTGTTGAATTTTATGATACAACCGTACTGATAAGTCATTAATATTTTGAATCGCTTGATCACGAACTTTTAAAGGAATACCCTTGTTAAAGCGTTCAACCAATGGTTTTGAATGGGCTCTTTTCATGGTGTTAATAACCAGTATATTTGGCGTTTGTGACTGCATCGGTTGTATCAATAAGTCTTTCCAAGCACAACTAACTAATTGATCAATCGGCATGTTTAGTCGTCTTTTAAGCCATGTCACATCAAATTTTTTATACAATAACCAAGCATTGACCACACACAACGCAACATCCCCATAAGATGTTTTTTTTGTGTCCTTAATATCACTGAGAACGGCCAATTTATAAAGTGTTATCTCATCAAATACGACGTTATGATATTTAAGTAAACTTTTGATAATACCAACGGTTGTGGCAGCACTGGACCCTAGCCCGAGTTTTTGATTGCCACTGTCAAGCTGAGAATCAATGGTCAAATAAAAGCCTTTGACAGGGATGTTCTTCGTGGCTAAATACTTTGTAGTGATCGCATAAGCCTTATGGATTGGTCTAGGCATCCCTTGTGAAGCTTCCATATTGAAAGTTTGGGCATATTTCATCGAATGAATCATTGGTGAGGTCGCCTCACGAATGGTAAAAATCATTTTCCGCGCAGAAGGAGCAAGTATGGCGTGTCCACCGTGAACAACCCCATACTCCCCAGCAATATATATCTTTCCTGGTACCTCAACCCTCATCACTGATGAACGCTCCTTTGAAGGAAGGTTTTCCTTGATAGAGTTTTGTGAATTGATGGGATTTTAACCGCTTAACAAGCGTTTCAACATGTGTTTTTGTGGTAATGACCTTAACATTTGACCCAGCATCTAGCGTATAAAAGCATTCAATGCCTTCATTGTTGAGTTCGGTTATTAAGGCAAGTGCCTCCATGCTCTTGTCTTTTAAATATAAAATTGGAGGGGTAGCCGCCAACATGGTAGCATGCATCGTCATCGCATTTTGTGTTGCAATTTGTCCAATTTGCGTAAAATCACCGTCCTTCAAGGCATGCTCCATTTTATTAGCGTCGGTATTGGCTTGGTCAACCCATGCATTAAAAAATGGTGAAGTTGCTACAGTACGTTCCATCGCATCGCGTGAGGAGATTGCTTTTTTGTTTTCATCAATCATTATAACTACTAACCGATAATCTTCAATCGGCGCATCAATGGTGCGAACGCGGCCATCACGTTGCCACCGAACAACGCCACCATAAAGGCTTCTTACAGCTGATCCAGAGCCTTTTCTCGTGATTGCTTCTAATGTTGTTGAGTCATAATTACATCCAAAAAAATGATTTGCTGCCTTTGCCAAGGCAGAAAATGCCGAAGCACTGGAAGCAAGTCCTGCGGCAGTTGGAAATGTGTTTTGTGACATGACTCGAACTCGTTCAACATCATCGGTAAAATGTCTTAAAAACGCTTTGACTTTTTCACTTTCCTTCGTCGATGCGCGTTGATTGTTTAACGTGAAACTAAAACGCGATGATGTTTCTAATATTGTGTACGTTTTAAAGATATCCCAAGTAATGGAAATAGAGTCATTATAAGGAATAATTTTTTCTTTGTCTTGTTTACCCCAATATTTCACAAGGGCAAAATTCGCAAAAGACGTTGCCTTGACAAACATATTTTAGCCTCCTAAAAGATTCAGTGTCCACGTGTTGATGGAAAAATCATCGCGCCACGCCGCACTGACTTTTTCTGCAGTAAATTTATCATAACAAAGCGCGATGACGCACCCACCCATACCACCCCCGGTAAGTTTTGATGCCAGAGCGCCATTGTGGAGTGCAGATTGATTAAGTTTTTCAATAGTCGGTGTTGATAATCCCAGTGCTTTTAAGCCTTCCATTGCACCGTTCATGGTGTCACCAAGTGTAAAAATATCTTTTCGTTCAATGGCATCTTTGGCTTTAATCGTCATTTTTCCTAAGCTATCGATAATATTATGAAAATCTTCATTTTGTTTGAGTAAACTGGCAACATGCTTAACACTTTGCTTGGTCGGTGTATGCATCTTTGAATCTCCAACAACCAAATAAGCTGGCAAGTTAATCTCAAGGGGAGAAAAAGACTGTTTTGTGAAATACCACCCGTCTTGACGGGTCACACATAATGCATCAATGCCGCTAGGGTTGTCATGAGCGAGATTTTCGGAAAATTGCACCCAGTCAAAATGGGTTTGCCTATCAAGTTTTAGATTAGCGTTTTGATAATATGCTTCAGTGATTGCGGCCGCAATGGCGGCACTGGATCCTAAGCCAGCACCGATTGGGACGTTACTTTCAATTTTTACAACATATGAAGGCGTTGCCAACTTAGTTTGCAAGGTCTCAATTAATGCACTTAAGGGATGTAATAAATCAGGGGCATCGCTAAGCAATCCACTGTAAATATCCGATTCAATCGTATTATCAGGTGATTCTTTAAGTGTTACACTGACTGTGCTTTCATAAAATGGAATTACTATGGCAGGATGATCATAGACAACACTATGCTCACCTATCAATATTATTTTACCATGTGCACGCCCTATCATCTAAAATGCCCCTATTAAAAACGCAACAAGTTGAGGCGCCGCATAAAGACTCATAAACTGAACCCCGTAATTAACCCCCATACGGTTTAAGGTTCCACTTAATAATCCGACCAATAGGACTCCAAAAATATTGATAAATCCGGCGTCCATGTAGGCCAGTAAAACAATAAAGGCAATAAATAATCCCAATACAGCCTCATGCGGCACATAACTGAGAATGACTTTAGTAATTTGTAAAGCATAGCGTGTAATTAAGGTATAACTGAGCAATAAAGCAATAACGGCTCCGATAATCACTGCTAAGGTAAATTCAGAAAATCCTAAGATATGATGGATATTGTTATCAAGATCAAAGACTGGTGGTGCATTGAACAAAGCGTTACCGGGTCCAATCGCTACAGGGGATAAAGGAATCCCTAATGCCAATAACGGGATAATAATCCCTGAAAGATAGGTAGCTTGAACAACACCACTCATCGTCGTTACCGACATAACCGCACGTTTAAAGGGATCTTTATAGCGCTTTCCAAAGGCCTCACCAATCAAGATCGTTAAGCCTACCGGTGAAAGGACGAAGAAGAAGTTCACAATCATCGCACCCATTCCCGCATGTTTTTTCTCTTCTTTACTTAATAACTTGAACGGATTAACTTTTTTGACGTCTTTATTGCGTTTAGGAATACTGATATGATTTTCTTTATCAATGATACTATCGTTAAAAATTTGTTTATTAAGCAGTCTGAAAAGTGATACTAATAATGGTCCGATGGTGATTCCCAGGAAGAAAGAAACGGTAATCGTCTGGTCTTCAGGAACAATGCCTAGCCCCCAATAAAGATGTCTTAATGCCATGAAAAGTACAGCGAGTGGAATAATAGAGAATAGTGATAATGTTTTGTTACGTGAGATGAGCGATAAGAAAATTGCTCCAATAATGAATAGGTACCCTGAATATGGGGCTATTGTTTCAGCAAAGGGGGTTAAGAAAAAGGCAAGCACTAATGATAATGGCACACTGATCAATACCCCGAGTGCACTTGCGGCCGCCATTTTTTTTATAACCTCGGCACTACGCCCAGCTTTTTTGATGACAATTGAATGCTCTATCATAGCACTCGACATCACACCACCCGGCAAGTTAACCAGCGCTGTCGGCATAGCATTGGTAAGATTTAAGGTGACTATCGCCGCAATGAAGAACGATAGAACCACCATCGCATCAACACCACTTAAAACGATGGCTAAAGTAATTGGTAAAAGGACACTGGTTTCATCGGTCCCTGGAATAAATCCAATAAATGTGTAAAGAGCAACAGCCATAATGGCTGCGCCAATCATCCAGATGATTAAAGAGGCATCCATTTTATTGGTCCTCCTCGATGGTAATATGACGTCTTGGCTTGATTACTTTCACGCAGATTAAAAACCCTAATACTGCGCCGCCAATTCCAAAAAAAAGCCCCATAGTGGAATTATCTGCAGGGGCCAATAAATGCGCACCCATCGTAAGGGCTGTAATAATGACAATAGAAAAAACAAGGGCTTTGGTTTCTACAACATCGCCCCAAATTTCAAGTAAAGCATGTTTCATGATGTGTCACTCCTTAGATTAATATATTTAGGATAAATATACATAGATTATAACGAATTTGTCATTTAAAGGGAAATCATACACTCGTATAAATCATGGGATTTGACACATTTAAGCCATTTGCATAAACTGTAAGTGAAGGGGGCACTCATATGAAACGAACCATTCAAAGCATTTCAATTGAAACAACCATTGGGGATATTGCGAACCAAGCTGACATTAAAGCGGTTGTTAACGCAGCCAATAAAGATTTAAAAACAGGGGGTGGTGTTGCGGGGGCCTTGCACCGTAAAGCGGGAAAAAAGCTGGAGGAGGCTTGCCGTCCATTTGCACCGATCGAAGTTACTGAAGTCATCATGACGAAAGGCTTTGATTTACCCAATGATACGGTATTGCATGCCTTGGGCCCACGTTTTGGGGTTGATAATCCCTCAGATAAGTTATTAAAACGCACTTATGACAATGTCTTTAATCTGCTTAAACGACGAAATATAGATTCGGTAGCCCTACCCGCTATCTCGATCGGTGCTTTTGGTTACCCAAAAAAAGACGCCACAATCATTACATTAAGAACATTAAAATCACATCTGTTAACCCTTAATCAAGTAAAAACTATACGTTTTGTACTTTACGATGAAGATACTTACAATTTATATAACCGTCTAATCGATAAAATCTTTGATGAGACACTATAACACACGCACGATGTCGAGTGTGTTATAGCAATGGAAAACAAGGGAAGATAAATAGGTTTTAATCATTCTAACTGAACTATTTGTAACGCTATATTATTAGAAGAGGTAATTTTATGAAAACAAATATATTTTTTAATGAAAATTTTGAAGATAATAGATTTAGTGATGAACTAACTTGGTACTGCGAACCTAAAATATGGTTTATTGACACCAGTTCCGCTCAGCTTGTAATAAAAACAGACAAGAACACCGATTATTGGCAGAAAACACATTATGGTTTTGAGGCAGATAATGGGCATTTTCTTTACACAGAAACTAACAAAAACTTTAGAATCACTACCAAAGTAAAGACATCACCCAAATCAAAGTATGACCAAGCAGGGTTGATGTTGAGGCTTTCAGACAATATTTGGATAAAAACATCATTAGAATACATCCCCAATGGATTCAGTAAATTGGGGGCCGTTGTTACAAATCATGGGTATTCTGATTGGTCTTCGCAAAATGTAGAATATAATGGTGAATATTTGTATTTTAGACTAACAAGAATTGGTCAAAATGGCTATGTTGACTTTTCGTACAACGGACTAGATTGGAAACAAGTACGCATTGCCCACTTGGATATACCAGAAAAAGCTTTGGTTAAAGTTGGTGTATATGCTTGTAGTCCGCAAGGAAACAATCAGGAAGTCAAATTTAATTTTATAGAAATTGAAGAACTATCCAACGATCCTCAAGAAGCATATTTATAATAACGAAGAGTCTAATGAATTATTGTTACGATGTATATATTGTTGTAAATCTGTACTTAAATAAAACGCTTCACACGTTGTAGCATGGATTATTCAGTCATAAAAGTTTTGTTCAATCACATTCCATGTTAAAATAAAGTGCTACAACGAGGAGGGAACCACATGAAAAGAAATCTTAAAGAACGATTTGAAGACCGCTCATTTTTATTTATGATGGCGATGATTATCGGATTGAACATGTTTGTTTTAACGTTAGGTTCAGTAATATATTTCTTTTTAATTGGCTATGTATATTTATCTTTAATTTTACTTATCGTATCTATATTATTGTTTGTGATTCCCTATGCAATCACCTACAAAGTACGGGGTGAACTTAGACGCTTATCAGATACACTGCTTGATAATGTCTTTTTAGCTGGATTCACATTTTCATCAACCATCGTTGGAATCATTGTCTTAATTATCAATATGTTTATTGAAGTTCCCGGGTCATAAAAATTTAGGAGGAACCCTATGATATTTTATTTGCTATTTTTTGCACCTATTCCACTAATTATTGTGATTTATTTGATTTATCTTTACCAAAGAAAATCAACAGTCAATGAATACGTTGATCACCGTACCCAGTATTTTAGTGAGTCTAAAAGTACAACAACAGACAAAAAGCCCTATAATAAAGTTCCGAAACCTACCTATGGAACCCCTGCGTATAAAAAAGAAGACGAAGCAGCAACGACGCAGTATGATGACTTTTTTGAAATGGATGATGATGACTTCTTTGGGGATGAAGAAGACGATGCCTTTGCGGCCTATTACAACCGTAAAAAAAAGTAATCATACGCTTACATGCCCTACACACTTAGATATTTCATTAAAACAGGCCATTGGGCCTGTTTTTTTTAGTAAACCTTTTCACAGCGTAAAGCTATTGACAAAACAAATTGCATTCCATATACTGCTTGCAAAACACATAACGAAATTCATTCAGAGCCGTCGAGGGAAGGTACCCTTTGACGCGGCAGCAACCTATTTAATTAGGTGCTCTTACCTAGGGGTTTTTACCCAACAATGAATGTTTGTCTCAGGGCAGCCTTTCATTGTAGAGGCTGTTTTTTTATTATTAGGAGGTCCATCATGATTCATTTTGAAAATGTCAGCAAAACATTCAGTGAGAAATCTGGGAACACCCACGCCGTACGCGGAGCTACCCTTGAGATTAAAAAAGATACCATCCATGGTATCATTGGACACTCTGGAGCCGGTAAAAGTACATTGATTCGTCTCATCAATCAATTGGAACAACATGATGAGGGGCTTATCAGTGTGTTTGACTATGCTGATATTCGCAAATTGAACAAGGAGTCGATGCGAATGCTAAGACAAAACATCGGCATGATTTTTCAACACTTTAACCTCTTAGAAAGTAAAACGGTACTTGAAAATGTCTTGTTTCCGATTAGTGCCTTTCAAAAAGTATCAAAGACCACCCGAGAAAAGGCGTTAAAACTCATAGAAGATGTTGGGTTAAAAGACAGCGAGCACACCTATCCCGCAAAGTTATCTGGTGGAATGAAACAACGTGTTGGTATTGCACGTGCCTTAATCAATGATCCTGAAATATTAATTTGTGATGAACCAACCAGTGCCCTAGATGTCGATACCACGTCCAACATTTTGTCACTAATTAAAAAAATAAAAGAACAACGAGACTTAACGGTTGTACTAGTGACCCATGATATGCATGTTATCAAAGCGGTGTGCGATGATGTAACAGTGATGGATCAAGGCTATATTGTTGAACACGGCACGCTAGATGATATCTTATTTTCCGCCAAACATCCCATTGCAAAAAGTTTGACCGCATCGATTGGGTTTAATATCGATGATATTGCCAAAGATTATGGTCATCTGCCCAATCTTACTTTGCTCAGGTTCAAAGGCAGTGTGACCAGTGAAGAGATTCTTAGTCGCATCATTAAACAAACCGGGGCCGCAATTAATATATTATTTGCCAACATCACCCCTTCAAAAGAAGGGTTAATGCTAGTCAGTATTGATTTTGATGATATTGATGTCATCAAACAAGCCCTAGAAGCCAAAGGAGTTGAAATTATCAATGATCGGTTTTGATTCCTACCTTCAAGCCTTTAATGAAACCTTATATATGACTCTCATGTCTACAGCCTTTGTGGGCATCATTGGCTTAGGACTAGGCGTGATGTTATTCAGTAGTGCCCAAGAAGGCCTTAAGCCAAATAAAACCCTATACTCGGCATTATCGATTATTACCAGTGTCGGGCGTTCCATCCCATTTTTAATCCTAATTGTCCTGTTAATTCCCGTGACCCGTATTATTGTAGGCAGTATTTTAGGCCCTTCAGCGGCGATTCCGGCTTTGGTGGTCGGTGGTGTCCCGTTTTACGCAAGACTTGTAGAACTCGCCCTCTTTGAAAAAGGTCACGACTTAAAAGAAACCGGACGTGCCTTCGGATTATCCGACATCAAAATTATCACCAAAATATTGATTCCAGAAAGCCTCCCTGCCCTTATCAGAGGTCTTACTGTGACTGCGATTGCCCTGGCTGGCTACACTGCAATTGCTGGGGCCATTGGCGCTGGTGGACTTGGGAATCTGGCGTATCTATATGGATATTCACGTAACCGCCCTATGGTTACTTGGATATCAACTATGCTCATTGTTGGACTCATTTTAACAATCCAACTCATCGGCGATTTACTCGTCAAAAAACTATCTAAAACCTAAAGGAGAAAAAATAATGAAAAAAATTAGCTTACTGATTCTTACCCTTGTTACAATCGTTACACTCAGTGCCTGTGGTGGTAGTGATGCCACTTATAAAGTTGGCGCATCCCCAACCCCACATGCTGAGATCCTGCGTCAAGCTCAGACGTTAATCGATGATGAATTCCAATTTGAAATCGTTGAATTCAATGATTATGTCTTACCAAATACAGCTCTGCATGAAGGCGAAATTATCGCGAACTTCTTCCAACACATTCCTTATTTAGAAGGTCAAATTGCTGAACATGGCTATGATTTTGAAAGTGTTGGCGGCATCCATATTGAGCCAATTGGCCTTTATAGCCTCGATTATGATTCACTGGATGATCTACCAGACAGTCTTGAAATTATTGTTTCTAACTCCCCCTCAGATCGTCCACGTTTACTCGGTGTATTAGAAGATGCTGGGTTAATCGAGATTAAAGAAGATACAACCGATGAAGCCATCACTAATGCGAATATCAATGACTTAAGTGATTTATTCGACAGTGAAAAAACCATCACATTCAGTGAAGTTGATGCCACACAACTTTATACTAACTATTCAAATAATTCGGGAGACTTAGTGTTAATTAATGGTAACTTTGCGCTTGATCACGGCTTGGTTCCCCTTGAAGATGCCTTGGCACTAGAAAGTACAGACTCCCCATTTGTCAATGTGTTAGTCACACTCAGTGAAAACACCGATGATCCTTTTATTCAAGCTTTGTATGAAGTATTATCAAGTGATGAAATCGCACAATGGATTGAAGATGAATATGAAGGTTCTGTCATTTTAGCAACGGATTAAACCATTTAAAGCCACTTAATCAAGTGGCTTTTTTTTATGGCAAATGCGTCATGAAATTATTTTGAATTCGTGGTAGAATTAAAAAGACACATTAAAAGGAATGAGTGTTATGAAAGAAAAATACAAACTGCTTTTAGTCGATGATGAACAACGTATTCGCAGTCGCATCGGGTCCCAAATCACCATGCATGATGATTTTGAAATGATCGGTGAGGCTGCGAATGGTGTTGATGCCTTAGAGCTCATCGACAATAAAAGCGTTGACGTTGTCATTAGTGACATCCGCATGCCTTATATGGATGGGATAGAACTAACCAGACAATTACGCCGACAATATCCTAAAATCAAAGTCGCCTTCATCAGTGGATACGACGATTTTCAGTATGCTAAAGAAGCGATTGATCTTGATGTATTAACATTTTTACAAAAACCCGTTACCGCAACGGATATAACGTCTGCGCTCGCACAAATTAAAAAGACTTTGGATGGTGAACAAGAGATTTTTTACAACGAAAAACGCCTTGAAGCCACCTACCAAAAAACGC
>PWOH01000050.1 GCA_003557505.1 Mollicutes bacterium
CGACGCTCTTCCGATCTGGAATGGATGTTACAGGAAGAATTCTTAACGTTGACTTCACAGCCAGCGTTAGAGGTGTGGAAAACGGAGAAGAGGTGATTAGATACTATAAAGACTGTGTCCTCGCTCTAAACAGCGATGGAGAGGGTAATGCGATTGTTATGGGTGGAGATAGTTCTTCAATCAGGTTCGTTGATAACAGACCTCTCTTACAGACATTTGCAGGAAGTTCTTTAGTTGCAGTTTTTAATCAGACTAAGAAATCACTCGATTATGCTGAAAAAGAATGGGGAAGAAAGTTTACTCTTACACCTTCTCAAAATAAAGACGAAGGTTATGTTGCTATCAATCCAGAATGGTTGACAAATAAAAAAACCAAAGTTAGACTTAATTTAAGAGAATCTCCAGGGGTTGGAGGTAATCTTATTAAGACACTTCCAAAAGGAACCCGAATAGAGACTGATTTAGATTATTCTGACGGTTACTTTTGGGTAAAGGTCAAAGAAAAATAATTAATAATAAAAATGCCAGTATCAAGAGCACAAAAACTATTAGAAAGAATAGGTAACGCTTGGAAAATAGAACAACAGTACAATGAAAAAACTGTTAAAGATTGGAAAGCTCAACATCCTGAACAAACCAGGAGAGCTAAACAAGCACAAGCTGACTATAAAAGAGAGAAAGCGACTACTGCCACAAAGGCTCGAAGAAGTATGCAGCCTACTCTTACCAGGTTGAGGAAGAGAAAAAATGGTCTAAAATAAAAATATAAAAGCATGAACATCAAAGATAATGTAGAAACATTTTTGGAGTTTCCCCTTTTAATAGTTGGATTCACTTGTTTATCTTTAGGAGCGATGATTCTTCCTGAGAATTTTAATATTGGAATGTCTCTTTTTCTCTTTTCAGTTGCAATAATTTTAATTGAAAAACTAGTAGAAAGATGGGATACAAAAAGAAAAAATAATTAATTTGGTAGAATTATTTGTTAATCTGAATATATGAGGAGATTCTCCTTATTGCTTGTAGCCTTATACGTTCTTATATTAATTATCGGGTTTATATTTTTTAGAGGTTTGGATAACTCTATGTCTTTCAGATATAGGGATTCAGACCTCTTTTTTATTGCCGAAAAGACGGTTTACGCATCCTCTCAGATTTTGGGAAGTAATCATGTAGGTTATACCCTATCCGATAATAATAAAGAGGCTCTATCAGCCTCTGAGAGCGTCATTAAGAACAAAATAAAAGAATACGACTGGAATACGGACGTTGCTATCGCTGTCGCCAAGAATGAGAGCCACTTTTTTCCAGATGCTTATAACCCAGAGTGGCACGATGGTTGTCGAGGAAGTTACGGAGTCTTTCAGATAGGTTGTATTCACGGATATAGCGAAGAAGAAATGTTTGATTGGGAGAGAAATATTGAAATAGCTTATCAGATTTGGAAAAGAGAGGGTTGGAGACCCTGGGGAGTATGTCATCACCCTAATAGAAAGGTTGTTTGCTGGTTATAAATTGATTTTTTTTTAAATTTGTGATAAAATGTCCTAATGAATGGTAAAGAATATCCATTACTAAATAACAATTTAAAAGGGTTCTTTTTTATTTCGACTCACTTCTAAGTGGGTCGTTTTTTTTTGGCTTGAATCCCTCGGCGGGACCCCCGACCTCTCGCTTAGACCGTTACTTAGTCGTGCGGGCAAGCCATGAGCGTAGTGACAAGGGATTTTAAGAAGCTACGCCGATAACGGAAGGAAGAGCGGAGTGGCTCAACCTTCCGTCCAAATCAAGAAGGTGAAGCGGATGGCAGTTCATTTACAAGATAATAACATTCTTTTATGGGAGGTGGAAAACCATGATTAAAATGGATTCCAGATTTATTATTAAGATAATCGAGGACAGATATAAGGCGAGAGCACTAATGAATAAGCTGAAGAAGATAGATAAAAGTCTGGATGTTGAAGCCGACCCATACCAAAGAATGATTTTAACCAGCGAAAGAGAAGAGGTTATAAGAGTTCTCAAAAAAATACTTTAAGAGGAGGTGAATAAAGTGAGTTTACTGTACTACGGTAAGTGTAAACATTGTGGAGAGTGTAATCTCTTTGATAGAAACGAGGAGTGGACATGCCAGTATTGCGGTAAAAATATATTAGGAGGTGAAGATGGTGAGTAAGCATCATGTAATACCTTCATCGAGAGGAGGAGTGCACACTTGTGAGATTCCAGACAATTTTCACCAATCATGGCATCATCTTTTTCAGAACCTGACACCTGAAGAAATTATTACCTTTGTAATTAAGCTGAATAATCTGATGTATTCCAGAAACGAAGTCACATGGCAGGATATTAATAGCCTTATAAATCAAATTAAAGGAGGTAAATAAAATGAGTAGAAAATATCCAGAACCAAAGAGAGAAAATGGTCGTGTGGTTTGTCCTGTTTGCGGAAGAGACTATAGTTTTCAATCAGGTTATAGGAGGCACTTTAAAAACAAACACAAAGATGTTGTTAGCCCCCTCGAAAAGAAGAAGTCTCCGTATAATAAGGATAGACAAAAAGCGAGAAAATTTTTAAGAGATGTTTACGGTATATCTGAAAAACAATTGGAGAAAGTTTTAATCGCTAAGAAGCAAGTTAAAATTGAGTCTTTAAAGATTAATATAGAAGGCTCATATAAGTTCGGGGCTATCGCTGATACTCATCTATGTTCTAATCACGAGATGTTAACTGAGCTCAATCAGTATTATGACATCTGCGTAGAGAGAGGAATAACTGATGTTTATCACGCAGGAGACTTACTCGCTGGTCAGGGAATCTTCCGTGGTGAAGAATATGAAATCCATACTTTTGGTGCTGATAATCAAATAGACTATGTTGTAGAAAACTATCCAAAGAGGGAAGGAATTACAACTCATTTTATTGTTGGCAACCACGATTATATTTATTTTAAAAAAATGGGTATTGATGTCGGTAATATAATTTCTTCCAGACGGGAAGATATGAATTATCTTGGACAATTCCAAGCCGACGTTATGTGGAACGGAATAAAACTAATAAGGCTTTTACACCCAGACGGTGGAAATCCTTATGCTCTTTCTTATAGAGCTCAAAAAATAGTTGAACAGATTCCTTCTGGCGAAAAACCGAGAGTTCTTTTAATGGGACACCTTCACACCGAGTATAAATTCAGTCAAAGAAACATCAATGTTGTTGGCTGCGGATGTTTTGAAGGTCAATCAGGGTATCTTCTTCGGAAAGGAATTAACCCTGAAATCGGTGGTTATATTATCGAAATGAAGTTTTTAGATGATGAAAAGAGAAGTGTCTTTTCATTCAGGCCAGAGTTCATCAGGCTTCACTATTAAAACATGGGGGAGTTAAAGCTCCCCTTTATTTTTAAAATGATGAGCTATAAATTTAGACTACAACACACATCAGAGGAGTATGATATTGCTTCATCTTTAATATCCAAGATTAAAGAGTTGGAAGAGATACTTTATATAGAGGATGATTTTGAAGAAAGGTTTAACTTAAAATCTCAAATAGATAGACTTGAAGACAGAGTTAGACAATACATCGATTATTGATTTTAGTCTTCTTTTTTGATATAATAGTAAAGCAGTTAGGTTTTACTACTTTCCTAACTGCATAACAATATGACAGAGGAGGTGCCGACCTACCTCTAATTATAAAATGTCCTTAGATATTTCTCTATTTTTTTATCTAAGGGCATTTTATTTTGGTTTGAAATTTTATATAAATCACTAAGCCACTTTTCTCCTCTTTTTTTTATTATCTTTTCTTCGAGTTCTTTTCTTTTATTTCCGTGGATTTGGTCGTGATGTTTTTTACAAAGAGGAACTCCGTTTTTTACTTCGTATTTAAGAGTTGGATGAGCTCCTCTGGTTAAGAAGTGATGTATGTCCGAATAAGTATTAGCACACTCATTTATATAGCAATGAATTCCATAATTACTTTTAACGGCTTCTCTCCATAAAAAAGCAATTTTATCCATCTGGTTTAATTCCACATACTCCAAACCTGCGAAGATAAGGATTGGCTAATATATTTTTGAGCGTCGTCATCCCACATAAACACCATCTCACAGAGCTTTTTATATTCTTCGTGGGTCAGAATACCTTTTTTCTTATTACAATGCTGACAAATTATCTGGACGTTCGAGAGAGTGTTTTCTCCACCCCGCGACTGGGGTGTTTTGTGGTCCAGAGCCATATTCTCCGTCGTTATATCTTCTCCGCAGTATTCACAGCTTGTTCCAAGGTTCTTCTTAATAAGAAAATCCACCTTTTTTAGAGGTAAATTATATTCCTTATTCCATCATCTTCGAGCTGAAAGAGTTCGACGATATAGCTTTTCTTTAGTTTTTGTTTGTCTTCCTTTGTTATTCTCTTGTATGTAATTCCAATACCAGGTGTATTTTTTACTCATTTTCTTCTTGTTTTTCTTTTTGA
>PWOH01000092.1 GCA_003557505.1 Mollicutes bacterium
TATATAGTGAGGATTAAACTGGTTATTAAAGTAACTAAATTGCCTTTTTGCATAACGTCTCGTATTACGTTTGATGAGACGAATGGCTTCCTTTAAATCATAATCTCCTTCAAAATACCCAAACAATTCTTTATAGCCAATTGCTTTAGATGCGGTGGTGGAAGGGGTAGAATCATAAAGCATTTTGGCTTCTTCGACTAACCCTTCTGCCATCATTTGATCGACGCGTTGATCAATGCGTTCGTAAAGGGTTTTACGGTCCATGCTTAATACAATCAAACAATAATCATACAGTGGCGCAGGTTCTTTAAGTGCGCTTTTTTTCTTGCCATGCATAACGCGATACAAGGCTTGGAGGACTCTTTTTCGATTATTGGGATGCATGGTTTCACTGGATGCTTTGTCTAATGACGCCAGGTAACTGTGAAGCGCTTCATTGTTCGTGGATTCAAACTGTTGTTCAAAAGTAGTACTTTGATGGGCTTCAGAAAAATCAAAGTCGTGTAAAACACTCTTTATATAATACCCGGTTCCTCCCGCAATGATCGGGCGTTTATTTTTGGTTTGAAAGGTATTGATTAAATGTCTTACTTGACGTTGATATTGAGCGACGCTGTAATCTTTGGTTGGTTCAATGATATCAATCATATGATGGGTGATGCCTTGTGCTTCAGACGTAGTAACTTTTGCGGTACCGATATCTAACCCTTTATAAATTTGCATCGAATCGCCTGAAATAATTTCAGTGTTATAATGTTTGGCGAGTTCCACAGCCATTTTGGTTTTCCCTACACCAGTAGGCCCTGCAATAATCACTACCATTATTGCACCCGCTTGAACATGGTCTCTAGTTCACGAACACTGAGATTGATAATCGTTGGGCGACCATGAGGACACGTGAAAGGGTTGTCGGTTTCATGTAGGTCTTTTAATAAGACATCGACTTCATTGCGGTTTAGATATTTATTGGCACGTATAGAATGTTTGCACGATAAATCTTTGGCGAGTTGATCAATGAGCAGTCCAACGGATAACTGGTCCTCATTAAGTAATGTTTTGACCATGATTTCAGCGTAGACTTGTTCCATATTTTTACGGAACCAAGTCGGAATGCGGTGAATCAACAATGTTGAACGGTCTTTTTGTGTGATATCCAGTCCATAGGCATTTAATTTCTCTTTATATGTGTCAAAAGCAATCACTTCCCCGGAAGAAAGATGCAACTCAATTGGAGACAGTAACTCCTGAGTAGAGCCATCGGTTTGACTCATCGCATGTTTATAACGTTCATAGCGAATCCGTTCTGCCGCAGCGTGTTGATCCATAATATAGAGGCCTTCTTTGTTTTGAAACAATAAATAGGTCCCGAGATATTGCCCAATATATTCTAAATCAGGTAACCGTTTTTTTAGCGAAGATTTTTGATTGGGCGTTTGGTGAAATTGATTGGCGGGAAAGGTATCCTGGGATTTCGTGGATTGCGGCTTGGTTGGGTGAGGATGTGAGGCTTCTATATTAGGAGCTTGGGTTGCTTCAGATTGAAAAGGGACACGATCCTCTTTCAGCGTAGCTGCATCATCGTTTTGATGAGTTGGCTTATCTTGATTGTCATTAACACCTTCAAAGCTGACTTGTGAGGCTTGAGAAGAAGGACGCATGGTTTTTTTAGTGGTCGGAATCAAGTCTTCCCCTCGTAAAGTATCATTGATTGTCGCCGTGATTAAGGCTTCTAAAGAATGTTGTTCGCTGAATTTTACTTCAAGTTTTTGAGGATGAATATTAACATCGATAAAAATCGGGTCTACTGTTATTTCCAAATATACAATAGGATTCTTGTGCATTGGCAAATAGGTATCAAACCCAGTTTTAATTGCATTAAGTAGTTTTTTGTTTTTAATAATTCTGTGATTGGTTATCACAGTCATATGTTGATTGGAAGAACGATTATAGGCCGGTTTTGCTAAATATCCTTCGATTTTAAAATATTGGTTTTTATGGTTAAAAGGCACCATGTTTTTGATAATATCCAATGGATAAATCTCATGGAGGATTTTAAGGACGTTGCCATCGCCGCTGGTTTTTAACAAGGTTTTATTGTCATTACTCAAAGTAAAGGCAATATGCGGATGAGATAAGGCAATCTTATTCACATAATCAACAATAAAGGAAAGTTCTCGTTGTTCACTTTTCAAATGTTTCAAACGAGCGGGTGTGTTGTAAAATAGATTTTCCACACTAATGGTTGTCCCTTGTTTGGGTTGGCCTTTATGACGTTCAATAATCGCTCCGTTTTTCAAAACGATTTTATGGCCGTTTTTACCATCGGCTGATGATTCAATGGTCATGTTTGAGACACTGGCAATGGAGGGCAGTGCTTCACCACGAAAACCGAGTGACACAATATGATGCAAGTCATGATGGGTTTTTATTTTGCTGGTCGCGTGGCGTTTAAATGCCATGTCTAAGTCTTCTTTGTCCATTCCATCGCCGTCATCACTGATACGAATCATGGAAAGTCCGCTTTCTTTAAGCGTAATGGTGATAGCCTTAGCGTTGGCATCAATGGCGTTTTCAAGTAGTTCTTTGATGACACTAGCCATATTTTCAACGACTTCACCAGCCGCAATCATGTTCGAAAGACTTTCATCCAGTTGTCGTATTTTTCCCATACCAATTCACCTTCTTTGCTATTCTTCCCTATTTTAGCATAATTTTAACGCTTTTTCAGTGAAAACCGCAATCGACGAATAGGGTCAATTGCGGTTTTTAAGTTTGTCTTTAAGGTCATATAATGTTTTGAGGGCATCGATTGGTCGCATCTCATCGGGATCAATACTTTCGAGTGCTTCTATCAGTGCCTTGGTGGATTCATCTTCTTCGACTTCCACTTCGTTTATAGTAAAAAGATTGTGCCCACTTTGAATGTCGGAATGACCATTTTGACTTTCAAGGTGGTGTAATATATGTTCACTGCGCTTGATAAGACTTTTAGGAAGTTTCGCCAGCGCCGCTACATTAATACCATACGACTTATCGGCACGGCCTGTTTTTACAGTATGGTGAAAAATAATTTTGCCGTCTTCTTCTTCAGCGGATACGTGAACATTGCGTAAACGTGTTAAGTTATCTTCTAAATTGGTCAATTCATGGTAATGGGTCGAAAACAGTGTTTTCGCTCCAATTTTTTCATGAATGAACTCGATGATTGCTTGCGCGATGGCCATGCCATCGTAAGTTGATGTGCCTCGCCCGATTTCATCAAAGAGAATCAAGGAATCTTTGGTCGCATGCTTGATGGCGTGGTTGGCATCGAGCATTTCAACCATGAATGTCGATTTTCCACTGATTAAATCATCAGAGGCACCAATGCGTGTAAACAGTTGATCAAAACATTTAAATTCAGCATGCTTCGCTGGCACAAAACAACCAATTTGGCCCATAATCGCCGTAATGGCAAGCTGGCGCATATAGGTGGATTTACCACTCATATTCGGACCGGTAATTAAAAAGATATCGGTCCCTTCATCCATTTTAATGTCATTGGGAATAAAGGATTCGCCTTGTACTTTTTCGACAATTGGATGTCTTGAGCCTTCAATATTTATCTTATGACTGTCAATAAGGGTAGGTTTTGTAAGATTATATTGTTCGCTGGCTTTGGAAAATGCTAAAAACATATCGATTTCACTTAGTATTTCGGCATTTTTTTGAATCACTGAAATATAGGTTTTCGCTTGTTCACGTAGGGCAGTGAAAAGTTCATATTCTCGCTCAACACTTTTCTCTTCACTACTGATGATGATTTTTTCTTTTTCTTTTAAGGCTTCTGTGATATAACGTTCCGCATTCGCAAGGGTTTGTTTACGGGTATAACCATACTCATCACTGATGTGTTGGATTTGTCCTTTGGGGACTTCGATATAATACCCAAACACACGGTTATAACCAACTTTTAATTTTTTAATCCCTGTACGGCTACGCTCTTCATCTTCGAGGTTTTTTAACCACTGTGAAATATTAAGATGGATGTCTCTAAACTCATCTAATGTTTCATCGTAGCCTTCATTGAACATATTCCCTTCTTTGATGGTGAGTGGTGGGTCATCTTTCAAGGCTTTTTTCAGTTCATCGTAGAAATCACTAAGGGCATCGATGGATTCACTTAAAAATGTCGCGTATTCTAAATTAAGCGCAGTAAGATGTTTTTTGAATGTCGGTAAGATGCCAAGACTCCGCCTGAGTTGTACCAAGTCCTTAGCGTTTGTATTCCCATAAGCAATGCGACCGACAATGCGTTCCAGGTCGTAAACTTCCTTAAGGGATTCCCGCATTTCAGCGGCTGTGATGAACTCTTTATTTAACCGTTCCACAAAAGCGTAGCGTTTATTGAGGACCTCTTTGTTTAAAAGCGGACGAAGAATTTGACGTTTTAAGTAACGTCCACCCATCGCAGTTTGCGTGTATTTAAGCAGCCAAAATAATGAACCGTTTTCAATGTTTTTTATCATGGTACGCGTGAGTTCCAAATGACGGATGGTATTGGCATCCATCTTCATAAATCCGCTGCTTTCAAGTTTTTCAGCGGGTTTGATGTGTAAAAGCGTGCGTTTTTGTGTTTTCATGATATAAGCAAGTAAACGTTTAATGGTTTTTTGTTCTTGCGGGGTGGGCAGATGATCAAACAAATGGTTAAAGGTGGCATCGATGGCAACATCGTTTTGTAAACTAATCAGGATGCCTTCATGTTCTGCGTAAGCTTTGATATATTCCATATCAAACGCATGCGACACAACAATCTCTTTTAAAGATAGTGTTGAGAGTTCGCCCAATAAGGCATGGATATCTTTAGGAATTTTAATCGAATAAAGTTCACCGGTAGAGACATTAAGGTGGGCAATGGTATAAAAATAATCGCTGAGTCCGATGGCTGCAATAAAGTGCTCTTCTGCATCAGGGTTATCGATATTTGTGCCTGGGGTAACAATGCGGATGACTTCACGTTTCACGAGTTTTTTTGTCGCTGAGGGATCTTCAGTTTGTTCACAAATGGCCACTTTATAGCCTTTTTCGACGAGTCGTGCCAAATAGGTTTCACTACTGTGATGTGGCACACCACACATTGGAATACGGTCTTTGGTCCCACCATCTCTGGCGGTTAGTTGAATTTCGAGTTCTTTTGAAGCAAGAATGGCATCTTCGAAGAACATTTCATAGAAGTCACCAAGCCTAAAAAAGACTATAGCATCGCTATGGTCTTCTTTTATGGTTAGGTATTGTTGAATCATCGGGGTGTAGTTTGATTTGTCTTTAGGCATAGGCTGCTCCTTTTAGATAAGGTCGAGAAGGTATACAGCAAGACCCGAGGCAATGATGATCAGAAGAATCAACAAATTGCGAAGCGTCTTTTTGCGTTTTTTTCTTTCTAATGAATAACGGTGAGCTATTTCTTCAAATTTCGCATCATAAAGATACTCTTCAATATTGATGCCTTCAAATATTTTGGTGTTTTCTTCACGAATTGGGACTGTGGAAGGTTTTCGCTTCAAAAGAATGTATTCAATCATATCGATCTTTTTGAGTTCAATAGAGATGTTGATGTTTTGTTCTTTGGCATATCGTTCCAAGTCTAAGATCGATTTCTTTTCCAGTTTTTCCTGTTCACTGTCGTTAAGGTCCAGTTTTAACGCCACAATTTCGATGAGTTGTTTTTTGTTGATGCGTCTTGGAATATCAACATCGTATTTTTTCCCGAGTTCACGAACATCTGAAAGCGTCATTGCATGAACAAGCACTTCGCGAGCCTTGCTAATTAAACACCCTTCAAAATAGCCAGGGGGTTCAAAATAGATAGCCTCCAGGTTACCTTGCATGGTCATGTAGTCTTCACTTTGAGCGCGTTGATATTTCATTGTGAGGTTTTCCAGTTTTATAAATTCTAAGTTGTTGATGCCTAGTTCATTCCGATTATGAATAATAATATCCCAAAAGTCTTTTTTGTATTCTTTGACATCGATTTTAATCCCATAGCTTTCAGCGAGTTTTTCTAATTGAAAGATCGTAAACTGATCAAACCATTTCAAACGATGTTTCATTTCATCGGAGAATTTATCATCGTTTTCAGCGTTTGCGATAATGGGGGCGATATTTTTACGAAGAAGGGCCTTATGAAGATAATTGGGCAAATAAATTTCTTTATTTTTAAGATATTTAACGATTTCATCTGACGGGATTACCGCAAAAGAATCGATCAATTTATCGATTTTGACTTTTTTGTTATTTAGTTCAATCGTTTCTTCTTTACGTAAAGCGTTCTTCTTCATGATAAGCCCCCTAAATATTATGTTTTCTTCATTATACACCACTCTATTTTCGAAATCAATGCGCGGTGCTTGATTTACGTGTCTAAATCGTTGTTCAGCTCGGTTTCAAGAATACTAAATAACATTTGTACATCTTTATTGATATCTTCTTGCAAATGGAGATATTGTTCGATGACAGGATGCGTTTTCAACGTTTCTAAGGCCCCATCGTATTCACGCTTCAAAGCCGGAAGATTTGCTGCTTTTTTGTGTTCAGCTTGAACCATACGTTGCTGTTTTTGGAGAAGATCATCGTATGCTGCTTTGTAGTCTGGGTTATCTAAAATTTCTTTTTCGAGGCTGCGGAAGGTTTTAAGGGTTTCATCATCTTTTAAGGTCTTTTTCAAGTCTTCAAGCGTCTTCATATATTTCCCCCTGCATGAACCAAGTTTTGGTTTCATTGACTTTGACGTTTAAAAGGGTTCCCACTAATGAAACATCACCTGGAAAATTGACAAGTTTATTATGGCGAGTGTAGCCAGCCATGATGTGGTCATCCTTTTTGCTGACCCCCTCAACAAGGACTTCGACGGTTTTTCCCTTAAAACGATCATGCCCGCGTTTATAACCGGCATTAATAATTGTATTAAGTCGTTGCAAGCGTTCTTTTTTCTCGGTGAACGCGGTATTGTCTTGGTAGTTAGCGGCTGGTGTTCCCTTGCGTGCTGAAAACACAAAAGTAAATGCGCCTTCAAAATCACATTGTTCGACCAGATCAAGGGTTTCTTTAAAGTCTGTTTCGCTTTCTCCGGGAAAACCAACAATAATATCGGTCGTAAGAGAAACATTCGGAATATGTTTGCGAATCGTTTGAACGAGTTTTAGATAACTTTCTTTGGTATATTTACGGTTCATTTTTTTAAGTATAGCGTTACTGCCGGATTGAACAGGCAGGTGAATATGGGGCATCATGTTTGCATGGGCTGCCAATACTTTGACGGTTTGTTCATCAAAGTCATTGGGATGTGAAGTCGTGAAACGGATTCTTGGCATCTCAATTTGACCGAGGTCATCGAGTAAATCAGCGAAAGTATAATTGATGTCTGTAAAATCACGACCATACGCATTCACGTTTTGTCCGAGTAATGTAACTTCTTTATAGCCTGATTTCACAAGTTCCTTGACTTCTTCAATAATCGCTTGTGGTTTTCGGCTCCGTTCTTTTCCACGGGTATAAGGAACAATACAATACGTGCAAAATTCATCACAGCCAAACATGATATTTACCCATGCCTTGGAATGATGTTCACGCTTTTTAGGCATATTTTCAACAATTGAACCTTCTTCACTCAAGACTTCGACAACGCGTTCTTTGTTCATGAGGGCACTTTCTAAGTATTCAGGCAGTTTATAGATATTATGAGTGCCAAAAATAAGATCAACGTGATGGTATTTTTCCAATAAACGATTGACAACATCTTCTTCTTGAGGCATACACCCAGCGACCCCTAATATAAGATCAGGATTGATTCGCTTATATTTTTTCAAGCGGCCCAGTTCTCCGAACACACGGTTTTCAGCGTTCTCGCGAATGGCACAAGTATTAAGGATTATTAAATCTGCGTGATCTTCACGTTGCGTTTCTTTAAACGATAAAGCCTCTAAAATCCCTTTCATGGTTTCTGTGTCGGCTTCGTTGCCTTGACATCCATACGTTTGGATCAGATAGTGTTTGCCTTGTCCAACATCTTTAATATTGATATGTCGTTGAAAGTCTATGTTGGGCGTATCTTTAGTAAGACGCTTACGCGCTGATTTCAAGGAGGGTTTGTTAAAGTATTCTCCATAACTTTTTTTCATATAATCACCTATTGTAAATAGTCTTTAATCGCTATAACGAATTGTTTTGATGGTTTTTTTCTCTAAATCCAGGCATACGCCATTGAGTTGTAAAACTTTATCATCATGGGGTCTGAGACGGACAGGCATCCCTGAGGTGAATTTATTGATGACAGTGTCACGGTCCGCACCTAAAATGCCGAATTTAACGCCACACATGCCGGCATCACTTTGATATAAGGTGCCTTTCGGTAACATCATCGCATCATTGGTTGGTACATGTGTATGGGTTCCGATAACCGCATCGACACGGCCATCAATATAATGCGCAATCGCGAGTTTTTCACTGGTGGCCTCACCATGAAGATCAACAAAGATATAATCACTGTCTATAGTTGGCAGAAGTTCATCTAACGTTTCAAAGGGATTGTTTAAAGGATCACCCATAAAAATACGCCCCATGATTTGAATAATGGAAAGGGTTTGACCATTGTAATTGAGGGTTAAAACGTTCTTCCCGGGTGTGTTTTTGGGATAATTTGCGGCACGCACGATGTTGGCATCTTCAATAAATTCAAATAATTCCGCTTTGGAAAAGGCGTGATTCCCGAGTGTGACGCCGCGTATTCCAAGACGCATTAGCCCCTTGTAGTCGGCTTTGTTGAGGCCGAGTCCACTTGAAACATTTTCGCCATTTGCAAGCAATAAATCATGCGGATAATCATTTTTGATACGTGGTAAAAAGCGTTCAACAGCTTTAAGCCCGTTCTCACCATAGATATCCCCTAAAAATACTATTCGCATGCGGAATCACTCCTTAATATTGAAAAATAATCTTCGACGCCTAATAATGCTGAGTAATCCCAAAATGTTTTATTGTTGACCATTCGCATAATTTCCTCATAGGTTACATAAGCAGTATTCATAACTTCATTTTTATCAATGATCAGTTCATCAAACGCAATGTTTGCATACGTATGATAAACATGAGTTATCGTGTTGTAACGATTATGATCGGAGACTATTTGCGAACACTTATTCAACTGACTCTTTTTTAATGTGATACCAAGTTCTTCTTTTGTCTCTCTGATAGCCGCATCTACGGGCGTTTCTCCTTGATCGGGAATACCACTGGTAATGGCCCATTGGTGTGGGATGGGATCACTTTTTTTAGCACGTTGTTGAATAAGAAATTCACCATTGTCATTTTCAATCCAAACATGAACCACTAAAAAATACTCGCCGTCTTTGAGTCTTTGACCCCGCATTGCGGTTTTTTGTAAGTAGTTGCCATATTGATCATATACGTCAAAAAATTCCATAGTATCACCTTCGAAAAAGCCTTCCGAAAAGGAAGGCTTTTTTATTGTTATTTTGCGATGTCCTGAGCGCGTGTCTCTCGGATAACCGTGACTTTGATTGTCCCCGGATATGAAAGTTGTTCTTCAATTTCGGCTTTGATGTCCCGTGCCAGTTTATGGGCCATGGTATCATCAATTTTATCGGGACGCACTAAGACTCGAACTTCACGTCCAGCTTGAATGGCGTAAGCCTGCTCAACACCATCATGTTTGCTTGAAATATCTTCAAGTTGTTCAAGACGTTTAATGTAGTTATCAAGTGATTCACTGCGTGCGCCTGGTCTAGCAGCGCTTAATGCATCAGCCGCCGCAACAAGTACCGCAATGTTTGTTTCAGCTTCTACTTCGCCATGGTGCGATTTAATGGCGTCTAAGACAGCTTTGGGCTCATTATATCGATTGGCAATATTGAATCCGATTTCAACGTGTGATCCTTCAATTTCATGATCAACCGCTTTTCCGATATCGTGAATGAGACCCGCACGTCGTGCAAGAATCTCGTCTTCACCAATTTCAGCGGCCATTTTTCCTGCTAAGAAGGCACATTCAATAGAATGTCTTAATACATTTTGTCCATAGGACGTTCTAAAGTGGAGACGGCCAAGTAATTTGACCAAGTCAGGATGGACTTTACCAATCCCAACTTCGAAAATTGCTTCTTCCCCTTTATCTCTAATAAAACGGTCGACTTCCTCACGCATTTTTTCTACTACTTCTTCGATGCGGCCAGGATGGATGCGTCCATCACTTACAAGGGCTTCTAAAGCACGTTTGGCAATTTCTCGTCTGACTGGGTCAAACCCGCTAAGTACGACAGCTTCGGGTGTATCATCAATGATGAGATCAACACCAGTCAATGCTTCAATGGTACGAATATTGCGTCCTTCTCGTCCGATAATACGACCCTTCATATCATCATTAGGAAGGGTGACGACACTTACCGTACGTTCAGAAGTGACATCTTGGGCATATTTTTGCATGGTGAAAGCTAAGATTGATTGGGCTTTCTTATCTGCTTCAGATTTCGCTTTTTCTTCTTCGTCTTTAATGAATTGTGCAATTTCTTGGTTCATCTCTGATTCTACTCGTTTGAAAATTAAGTTTTTCGCTTCTTCTTCTGTATAATTTGCAATTTCTTGTAAACGTTCGTTTTGTTCTTCGATTAATCGTTCTAGTTTGCTTTCTTTTTGATCTAAGGTTTCTTTCTTTTGCTCGACTTGCTCTTCCTTGCGGTCGATATTTGATTCACGGCGGTCTAAATTAATGGAACGACTATCAAGTGTTTTCTCTCTTTGAAGGAGTTTATTTTCTTGAGTCGTAATTTCTTGTTTTCGTTCTTTTATTTCTTTGTCCGCATCACTTTTTAGTGTGTGAACTTCTTGTTTAGTATCTAATATCGTTTGTCTTTTAGTTTTTTCCGCCTGTTTTTCCGCATCGTCAATTATCTTTTTAGCTTCCGCTTGAGCTTTGTCAAACCCTTTTTCAACTAGGATAGCACGGACCACAATACCCGTTACTACACCTATGATTAAAATCAGCAAACCGGAGACGATTAATATTAATGGTTCCATATTAATTCCTCCGTTCGTTTTATGGGTATATCAACATACATTTAACGCCTTACGGCATAATAAAATTTCACAATAAATATTATTTGAGTAGAAACAAAGTTTACTGTTACATTATACATTGAAAAAGTTTTAAAAGTCAAACAATATTCATTATTGTTAGAAATGGAAAACCGCTAAAATTACATAATTTCTTAATATTAATACCACTTAAAAACTTATCATTTTTGTGAATGTTTTGGGATATGGATTTTGTGACTTATTTCATAAATAACATAATGTCAGCTTTAAAGACTTTTGTTATGGTTCTTTTGATCATTATAACGCGTTAAACAAAAATTACATCGTTTTTTCTTATAACAATACAATTATGGTTTATAATCAATAGTGTCATGTTTCATATTTGAATTTATAGTATAATTAAAGGGGACAGATTAATGAAAAATAAAAACACTTTACCTTTGTATGTAATTTTATATGAAGAAATTCGTGATAAAATTCTCTCAGGAGAAATACCACCATCATCAAAGTTACCTTCGATACGAGGGTTCGCTGAAAAACGTGGGGTTTCTACCACAACTATTGAAAATACCTACCAACAACTATTGATCGAAGGATACATTGAAAGTTCACCAAAACGCGGATATTACTCCATCGACATTAAACAAATTCCTAGCATTGGGATGCCTAAACACCAGTACCTCCAAAAAGAAACACAGCAAACGTTTAATGACACACAAAGTCAAAACTTATTTGACATTGATGCCTATCGAAAAATTGTAAATACACTATTTATAGAGGATAAATCGTTATATTCCGCATGCGAACCAATGGGTGAACCGCGTTTACAGCGAGCTATTCAAAAACATTTGCATACGATGCGTGACGTATATTCACATCCTAATTCCATTGTCATCGGCTCGGGCATCCAACAACTCCTTATTCAACTGACACCACTATTCAAAAAGCGTGAGGTCGCCTATTTAAAACCCGCCTTTAGCCGTGCCAAAAATATCTTTGAATTTCTTGAGTATACGATTCACGCATGTGATGATATTGAAGATATTATCAAGGCCAAGCCCGACATTATATATTTGTCACCCTCTAATATATATCCTTCCGGAAAAGTCATCCCTATCAATGATCGTTTGGCCCTTATCGAATACGCCACGCAAAACAACGCCCTGATTATAGAAGATGATTATAACCATCTCTTCCGTTATAACGCTTATCAAATTCCTGCGATTCATGCACTCTCAAAAGGAAAGAATGTTATCTACATCGGCTCATTTTCAAGAAATACGTTATTATCAAACCGTATGAGTTATATGGTATTACCTGATTCCTTACTAGCAGAATACCAATCAACATTGTTTACCCAAACAGTTAGTAAGATTGATCAACTCGCAATGGCACGTTTTATTGAGGAAGGTCATTATCTAAAACACCTTAAGAAATTGGCCAAGCATTCCAAACGAAAAAATGAAGCTTTAAAACTTGCACTCAATTCACACATGATTAACGACCACTATACAATCTATGGCTTGGAAAGCAACATGCATTTTGTCATCCGCGCTTCTAATAAAACAACGTTCAACCAATTTAGCAATAAACTTGACGCCCAAAACTTTTTATACAGAACCTTTGATGAGCAACCACTTGATATTTTAGTGCCCTACAGCGGCATTGATATTGACGATATGCCAACTGTTATCAACCGCTTATTTAGTTAACTTTGATTATCAATAAAAAGGTCCCGTCTCATTATATTATGAGGCGGGACCTTTTGTGATTCGGGAGATTAAGAGATTAGATTATACTGTGAATACATTACCAAAAACTAAGTTAAGGATAATGAGTGAAATAACCCCTGCAGCCCATGCGGCTGTCGTTGCACCTGACCAGAATTTAAGCTGATCTTTATTATCGCGGATACCAATTGAACGGTTAACAACATGGAAGTAAGAATCATTGAAGTATCCGAAGAAGATACTACCAACCATGGCACCAAGTGCTGCGAAGATTGGATTTAAACCAAGGGGTCCTACAATTGGCGCTGCGATGACTGAAGCTGTGATAATCGCAACGGTTCCTGATCCTTGAATAAAGCGGATAATTGTTGAGATTGCGATTGGAATAAGAATAGCAGGAATACCCCAGTTGGCAATATTTTGGGCGATTGTATCACCAACACCTGTCGTTTGAATAACGTTCCCTAAGGCACCACCGGCACCGGTAACAAGTAAGATAATCCCGGCAGATTTGATGCCTTCATCCATTCTATCAAGGGCTGCTTTTCTTTCAATGTTAATACCAAGTCCATAAATGGCGATGATAACACCGATGGCAACCGCAGGAATTGGTGAACCAAAGAAACCAAGAACATTATACCAGAATGATGATAAATCAAATGCGGTTGTAAGTACCTGTTGTAAAACGATTAAGAAGATAGGGACTAAGATTGGCGCAAACGCCATTAATGGATGAGGGAGTTTGTTTTCTGGTTCACTTGTGATGTCAAAGTCAAGAATGTCTTTATTATTCACTTCAAGTTTAACCTGATTCCCTTCATCATCAACACCGATGACAAGGTTTTTACCAACCCAGTTAATATAGACAATACCGGCAATAGTCATAGGGATAGCTAAGATAACACCCCAAATGATCATTGTTCCTAGTGGAACGCCGAATTCACCAGCAGCAAATAATGGTCCTGGTGTAGGTGGTACAACACTATGGGTAATAACAAGACCCATCGCAAGTGCACCTGAGAGAACAATTAGATTTCTACGTGTCTTTTGTGATATCGCTTTTGTGATAGGGAACAAGATAACAAAAGCGGAGTCACAGAAGATTGGAATTGACACGATAAACCCTGTCAATGTTAAGGCAAGTTGTTCTTTACCTTTCCCAAATAGTTTCAAGAATGTTCTCGCCATTTGTTCAGCTGCGCCTGAGACTTCAAACATACGTCCCATAACAACACCGAAACCGATGATAATACCAATTGAACCTAGTACACCACCAAATCCATCGGAAATAATTCCAGGAACTTCTGCACCGGGTACGCCTCCACCGAGGGCAATCAGTAAGGCAGCAACAAGAATTCCGACAAACGTTGGTAGCTTAGAACGAGTTACCAGTAAGATGAGGACAACGACACCGACCAATAAGCTAATCAGCATTTGATTGGCATTGACTGTCCAACTTAATAAATTCAAAAACATAAAAACTCTCCTTTTTAATTTTTTTGTTTGTTTAAGTTCATAATAAAACATAATGAACAAAATCGCAAGCGTTTTCAAGAAAAAATAACAATAAACCACAAATACCGCACACAATCTATCATGTAAACGTTACTATATGTAGGGCTTTGCGCGGATTTATGTTTGAAAATGTTTTTTTACATCTCCATGTAATCATAGATGTGTGCATCATTGAGACTGTTGTACAAATGTTTCTTTGTACGTTTAAGTTTCACATACGTTGGGATATTTTCACTGTTCGCGTGGAATGTGTTAACGTTGCTTCTTCCTCGTAACGCTTTAAATGCCGCTTCAAAGGTCTTATGTTCTCCTGTAGAGACCATTGCGCTCATCAAAGCACCGATAGCGGTCGCTTCGCTTGAATCATAGACACTGACCGCTTTATTAAAAATATCCGCTTGAATTTGATTGAAGGTCTTGTAATTAGTTAATCCACCGGCCGCATGAATATTATCTACGTAGCCGACCAACTGTTCTATGAGATCAATGTTTTCACTCATCTCATAGGCGATACCTTCTAAGATACTACGGGCAAAGTCGCCCCGTTTGTGTTCTAAGGTAGCATTAAAGAATACCCCTTTGGATAGTGGGTTCCAGTAAGGCGCTGCACTGCCTTTGAAGTGTGGGATTAACACCAAGCCATTGGACCCCGGTTTTGAAGCATCGACTTCTTTATTAACCGTTTCGAAGCGATGTTTATTATTGGTAGATTCTTTGTAAAACTCACGGTTGAACCATTCATAAATGTTTCCACTGGTTAACAATCCTGCTTCGACAATCCATTTTCCAGGCATTGCACTAGCAGAACACAGGACTCTCAAGTTCTCATCAAAGACCGGTTTTTCAGAATGAGCGATGATAAAGGACCCTGTCCCAATATTCGCTTCCAATGTTCCTTCCGTCAGAACATTCAACCCTAAGGCAGCGGTTTGTTGGTCACCACCGGCTAAAATCACGCGAATGTCAGAAGGTAACCCTGTTTTTTTACTGATAAAATCTGTCAGATGACCGACGTCGCTGCCTGGTGCAACAAGGTCTGGTAATATCGTGCGATCAAGATCAAAAGCTTTAAGAAGTTCGTCATCCCATTCGAATGTATGAATATTCATCAAAAGTGTTCTAGCAGCTTGGGTATGATCGGTAACAAAACGGTCGGTTAATAGTTTTGTTACATAATCTTGTGCACCGATAATTTTATGGGCTTCATAATAAATATCACGTTTATTTTCTTTGAGCCATAAGATTTTAGGCGCAGAGAAGTATGAATCCAGTCTTAAGCCAGTCTTTTCATAAATAGTATCCATTGACATGCGTCTTTTAACGGTTTCACATTGTTTGTATGAACGACGATCCTGCCAGGTGATGGCATTATGTAAAAACTTGTTTTGTTTGGTCACAGGAATGATACTGGCACGTTGTGAGGTCACACTCATATAGTCAATCTCAAGCTTATTTTCTTTGATATAAGCAGCATTTTCCTGCAAGGTTTGAATGAGTGTGTCTTTCCAAGTTCGTGGGTCTTGTTCAACGTGGGCCCCTTTAAATATAGGCTGATAGGCATTTTGAGCCGTGTGAATAATATCACCTTTTTTATTAAAGATAATGCCGCGTAGACTTTGGGTGCCCACATCAACAACAATTGAATGCTTTGCCATGATAAAACGTCCTTTCTGAATCAAAATGATCGGAAATTATTGATTTGTGATATGACGGTTTTTTTCACCGATTCAACAGCAAGTTTACTTAACTGAGAGAAATGCGCTTCAGGATTTTCATCAAGTTTTTTACGAGTTTCTTTTACGACTTGATAGGATATTTCTGTATTGACATTGATTTTTGTGATGCCGTTTTCGATGCATTCTTGGATGGTTTTTAATGGTGTACCAGAACCGCCATGTAAAACAAAGGGAATATCGATGGCCGCTTTAATTTCTTTTAAACGATCAACACTGATTTTTGGTTCGCCTTTATACATCCCGTGAACAGTCCCAATTGAAATAGCTAGGCAATCTACCCCGGTTTTTTCAATAAATTCACGGGCTTCATCAGGTTCTGTATATATGGTTTCACCTTCATCTTCATTGGAGTGCCCACCCAACTCAAGACTCCCAAGTTCCGCTTCAACACTAACATTGCGCGCGTGCGCATACTCAACAACTTGTTTTGTATTTGCGATATTTTCTTCAAATGACAATGCTGAGCCATCATACATTACTGAGGTAAAACCAGCGTCTATCGCTTTTTTGATGATATCAATATCTTTTGTGTGATCAAGATGTATGGCGATA